>CAYOSD010000029.1:0-6157 GCA_964406565.1 uncultured Candidatus Saccharibacteria bacterium
CCTTTTTCTTTTTATGAACAGCTAATTTCTTGCCCTCAACCACTCCCGCTTTCACCAATAAATTATGAATGCTGGCTGTCGGCTGAGCGCCGGTTTTCAACCTGTACGCTATTCTTTCTTTTTTAATTTCAAATTTTTTGGAAATAGGATCATACCAGCCCAAATCCTCAACGCAATCCCCGCCCATTTTTGAACGTTTTTCAGCCACAATAATCCGATAACTCGGCTGATGCTTTTTCCCTATTCTTTTTAATTTAATGGCTAACATGTTTATGAATTATGAATCAAGGATAAAGAATTATGAATAAAAAATCAAGAGTTCCCCAATTTTAACGATAGTAATTTTGACGTGCCGTCGTCGTTCATTGTAATACCATATAAAACATCCGCCGCTTCCATCACCGCCCGATTATGAGTAATAATGATAAATTGCGTGTCTCCGGAAAAATCCTTAATAAGATTAGCGAACATTTGAGAATTCTTTTCGTCAAGCGGCGCGTCAATTTCATCCAAAACCAAAAACGGCGGCGGACTGACGGAAATCAAAGCGAAAAGCGCAGCGATGGAAACCAAACTTTTTTCTCCTCCGGAAAGCATTTCCACGCCGGTAATTTTTTTCCCCGGCAAATTCAAATCAATCTCCACCCCTATTTTTTCTTCTTGCTCTTCTTGTTTTTCACTATTTTCTTCATCATTTTCATCATTATTAATTTTGAGATTTGAGATTTGAGATTTGATTTTTAATTTGGCATGCCCTCCTTTAAACATCAGTCTGAAAAAATGGTCAAATTTTTCATTTATCGCGCGAAAAGCGTTTAAAAATTCTTTATGAATCCGCTCTTTTAAATCCTTGATTAAAATTTTCAAATCATCAGTCGCTTTTTCCAAATCATTAATTTGGCCGGATAAAAAATTATAATGCTTTTCCGTTTCTTCGGCTTCTTTTATCAAGGCTTGGTCTATTTCGCCGATGCTCGCCAACTCTCCGCGTAACCGAAACATTCTCCGCTCTACTTCATAAATACTCGCCCCTTCGGGGTCAATATTAACGTCTTGCGATGACGTTAATTTAAATTCGTTTATTGACCGGCCAATTTGCTCCAATTGCTCTTCCAAATCTTTCAATTTCATATTAAACTTTTCGCGCTCAAAAATCATTTGCTGTTTTTTATTTTCCAATAATCTTATTTCATCGCGTTTGGCATCCATCGCCTCAAACGCCTTTTGAAATTGCTTGTTAAAATCCTGCAAGCCGGCGGTAATTTCCGCTTCCGTTTTTTCAACTTGCTTCAAATCATTTTCAATCAAAACGATTTCTTTGAGTAAATCTTTTTTTATTTTAGCGATGTCTTCCAATTCTTTGAATTTTGAAGAATTAACCGACTTATTATTTTCAAAACCGGAGAAAAAAACGTCTATTTTTTCCACAATATTTTTAATAACAGCCGCGACTTCTTCCATATTTTCAAAAATAATATCATCAAGGGATTTTTTTATTTCTTTAACCAATCGCGCCAATTCATCCCCCACATAAGTATTTATGTGGCGGGATTCATCGCCGTTAAAAAACAATTCTTCTTTTTTCTCTACCTCGTCTCGGACGGAAATATCGCCGAGAATTTCCGCTTTTGCTTCTAAACGGCTTAATTCTTTCTGAATTTTAAGGTGTTTGCTTGATAATTCACTTTTACGAGCTTTAACGGAATTAAAATTATTGCCTTCGGATTTTTCTTCCAATTTTTTAACATTATTTCCCAAAACTTTTAATTCTGCGATTTTCCCCGCGATGGCTTTGGCCGCTTCTTCCAATTCCGGTTCCAATTTTTGTTTATCTTTTTCTATTCCACTTAATTTTAAAGAAAAATATCCATCTTCAAGATTTTTCAATTCTGTTTCCAATTGCGCTCTCTTTTCCCATTTAACAGTCTGACGCTTCAACATTCTCAAACGCGGTAAAACTTCTTCAACCATCGCCTTCACTCTTTCAAGATTAATATTGGTATTATTCAATTTCCTTTCCGCTTCGGATTTTTTAATCTGAAATTCGCGAAGACCGAGAACTTCTTCAATCATCGCTCTTCTTTCTTCGGGACTCACGCGGACAAATAAATCGCTGGAACCTTGGTTGATTATCGCAAGCCCTTTTGTGCCAAGTCGCGCCCGAGCAAAAAAATCAATAATATCTTTTAACCTCACTTCCGACTTATTGAGAAAATACTGGGAAACGCCTTCGCGCGCCACGCGCCGAATAATGGAAATTTCGGGAAATTCTTCATCAACTAATCCTGAATTATTTTCAAAATTAAGAGAAACTTGCGCCATTCCCGCCCGACTTTTTTTCGACGTGCCGGCAAAAATCAAATTTTCAATTTTATCGCCCCTTAAATTTTTAGCCTCCCGCTCCCCCAAAAGCCAGCGGATGGCATCTATAATATTGCTCTTACCGCTTCCGTTTGGACCGACAATCGCAGTGATTCCTCTAGGAAATTCCAAAACCGCCTTTGAGGCGAAAGATTTAAATCCATTAAGTTCCAGTGATTTAAGAAACATGTTTCAAAGCATTCTTTGCCGCTTCCACTTCCGCTTCCTGTTTTGAAGAGCCTTTGCCTTCGGCGGTTAATTTGTCGTCGCAATAAACGCCTACCGTAAAAATCTTAGCATGATCCGGCCCCTCTTCGGATAAAACTTCATAAACAGGCGTGATTTTCATTTTCTCTTGAATTATTTCCTGAAACAAACTTTTTGGGTCCTTATAAAGTTTGTTTTTCATCACCTCGTCAAGATGATTGATAATCGTTTTTTCAATAAAATTTTTCGTTATCGTATACCCGGCATCAAGATAAATCGCTCCTAAAAGCGCTTCAAAAGCGTTCGCTAAAATAACTTCCCGCGCCTTACCCGTATCCTTCGCTTCTCCGCGCGAAAGTAAAATAAAATCATCCAATCCTGTTTCTTTGGCGACAATCGCCAACATCTGATAATTAACCAAAGCCGCCCGAATACTTGTGAGGTCGCCTTCCGGCAAATCCGGAAATCTGTTAAAAAGCCCTTCGGTCGTTACTAATTCCAAAACCGCGTCCCCCAAAAATTCCAGACGCTCATTATGCGGCACTCCCCATTTGGGATTTTCATTCAAATAAGAACGATGAGTTAAGGCCTCTTTGAGAAAATCCTTATTTTTAAAAACAATGTCTATTTTATTTTCTAAGTTTGTAAAATCCACGTAAATTAGTAATCAGGAAACAGTAATTAGTAACTAGGGTTTAAAAAAATATTTCTTAGTTACTAGTTACTAATTCCTAGTTACTGGTTCCAATTTCCTTATATACCGTTCCTAACACTCCATTTATGAATTTTGACGAATTGGGACCGCTGTAATTTTTTGCCAATTCTATCGCTTCATTAATCGCCACTTTTTCCGGCACTTCTTTTTTATCCGCGTATAAAAGCTCGTAAAGCCCGATGCGCAAAACATTCCTGTCAACTATGGAAATCTGGCTTAACGGCCATTCCGGAGCGGCTTTTTCAATAATTTTATCAAGAGCGTCCAAATGTTCAATAACCCCTTTAATAATCCGCCAAGCGAAATCCGGCTCATCAACACCGCTGCCAAATTCATCAAGATTCCGTTCAACGATTTTATTCAAATCCTCTTTTTTATTGTAAAAATCCCACTCGTAAAGAGATTGAAGAACTATCGAACGAATAAGATGACGGGTAGCCAAAGTAATTAGGAATTAGTAACTAGAAATTTCCTGTTTACTGTTTACTGTTTACTATTTACTAATTCCTGTTTTCTAAATTATTTTTTAACTCTAATTTTCGGAGCTTTAATAATTTTCCCTTTATAATTTCCACAACTCGCGCAAATTTTATGAGGTCGCGTCGGCGCCTGACAATTCTGGCAAGCAAAAATCTGACTCGGTTTCAAAGCTAAATGCGACCGCCTGCGGCCAACTTTAGATTTTGTATGATGTTTTACCGGTACGCCACCCATAGTTTAAAAAATTTTCAATTTATAATTATCAATTTTCAAATAAGTCTAAAACTTAAATAATAAAAAGTCAACTTATATACCGGTGCTACCGAATCCATTTTCGCCTCTTTCGCTTTCGTTTAATTCAGAAACTATTTCAATTTCCGACTGTTTAATTTTTTGAATAAGCATCTGAGCTATTTTGGAATTTTTTTTCACAATAAAATCTTCTTGCCCCAAATTTATTAAAACTACTTTGATTTCTCCGCGATAACCCGCGTCAATCACGCCAGCCATTGTTTTAACGCCATTTTTCGCGGCTAATCCGCTTTTATCCCAAATTAATCCGACATACTCATCGGGAATTTCTATTTTAACACCCGTTCTTATTGCTTTTCTTTCCATCGGCTTCAAAACAATGTCTTCAACCGAATAAAAATCAAGCCCCGCATCGCCTTTTGTCGCATAATTGGGAATCATTGCATCCGAATCAATTTTTTGAATTTTAATTTTCATACCCTTAATTTTATCCGCAAAGTTCCTTAATTATTTCATCAACCCGATTACAAAGTTCTTTAATTAAACCGTTGTTATTAATAATATAATCCGCGCCATCTTTTAATCCCCTGATTTGAGTTTCTGATTCTTGTTCAAGCTCTTTTTTAAACTGTTCAAAAGTTTTTTCATTATCGTCCGAATTTTCTCCGCGAACCGAAATTCTCTGAAATCTTTTTTCAACATCCGCCTCAATATAAACGAGTTTAAACCCCAGCAAGTCTTTTAAGAATTTTATATCCGATACCCTCAACCACGCCTCAATTATCGTTTTCCCACGAACCAACCATCCGACTTCTTCGGAGGGAAATGTTTCCGTTTTTTCCAAAACAGCATCCGGAAATCTTATCGATTCCATATACGGCTCATTTATTGCTTCTTCTTCGTTTATGCGCTTTTCCGCTTCTTCTAAAGAAAGATGACTCATATCAATCAGCTCAACATTACTGATAATCTTTTTCACAATTTCCACGTCAATCTCTTTTTCTAGTTTAAATTTTGTGCCCTTTACAAAACCATCTGAATCAATGCCTTCTTTCCAAATTTTCTCAATTAATGATTTTCCCATTAAACCAAATTGAGTATTGGAAAGCCCGCCATTGCCCCAAATAAAAAATTTTTTAATTTGAGGATTTAAGGCCAAATTGCGAATAATAATATTGACCCCTTGGCGACTGTAAAGCGTGCCCAAAATCGCGGTCTTCTCCCGTATAATTTCGGATTTGTTAAAAACCGCTTCCGCTTCATTCCAAACCGTGCAAAAACCGAAACTTTTCCCATTCCCTGAAAATACTTTATATTTTTCTGGTTGATAAAGATTCATAAAATTTTCTCCACCTCCTTTTTTATGGATTCAAAAACTTTTGCTATCGACTTATTGCCGTCAATGACAATTATTTTCTCGTCCGCCAACTGTTCGGAAAACGCGAGATAATTCTCTCGTAATTTTTCCTGAAAATCTTTTTGCTCAAAAACTTCCTTATATTCCCTGCCTTCGTCTTTTATAATTCTTTCAAGCGCTATTTCCGCCAACGTGTCTATAATTAGCGTTAAATCGGGAATCAGTATGCCTTTATGCATATCAATAAGTTTTTGCAAAGAAATTCCCTGTGTTTGCTGATAAGCAAGCGTTGAATATTTATATCTATCGGAAACAACATCAATGCCTTGTGAAAGTAAACTCTCAATTAACGCGGCGTGGACTCTTCTATCGGCAACAAATAATTCCGCCAAACGTTCGGCATTATCGCGTGGATTTAAACCGCTTTTCAATAATTTGCGAATTTCTTCGTAATGTTCGGAATTATACGGCTCGCGCGTCAGAAAAATATGATTTTTTTTATTGCTGTCAAAAAAATAATTCGCCAGTAATTTCACTTGTGTTCCCTTGCCTGAACCATCTAAACCATCTAAAACTATAAATTTTCCTTTCATAAATTTCCTCCTTTTTTATTGAATTTCTGAATTTTTAATTATAAATAAACTGAAATTACAATAAAATAATTAAATTAAAATGTCAATTTTTACCATGAATTTCCAAAATCCTGTTATATTTCGCCAATCTTTCCGGTTTTGCCGGAGCGCCAGCCTTAATTCCCCACGCATTAATAGCAACGCTTAAATCTG
>CAYOSD010000030.1:0-5692 GCA_964406565.1 uncultured Candidatus Saccharibacteria bacterium
TATCCCAAAATATAAAAAATCTCCGCCACAACAGACGGAGATTTTTTACGGTTTGGACCTGACGGGATTCGAACCCGTTGCCTTTCGCATGCCATGCGAACGCTCTACCAATTGAGCTACAGGCCCATAAAACGGTATTTTATATCGTTTGTTTTTTTTCTTCAATTTGTTTTTTACTAAACTTCAAGCCATTATAATATAGATAATGCTTATCTTGCAACAGAAAGCCAAAAGCTATAAGCTAATAAATTATGGAATGTCCTCGTCGTTCAACGGATAGGACGTGGGTTTCCTAAACCTAAAATCGAGGTTCGATTCCTCGCGAGGGCAATGTATGGTAATATTAAAATATGAACCCTCACACCAAACAAAATGTTGTGGGGAGAAAATCATAAAAAATACAAACAAATGAAAATTTTATTTTATATGTTTTATAAAATAAAATATAATTTTGTTATGGTGTGGGGGTGAATATTAAAGAATACAAACAATCGGCAAAATTAATACGAGATAATGAAATTTATAAGGTTTATGATTTGTCTAGTTTAAATCATCTAATTCTTTGCTTAACCGAGCTTTATCCGCAAAAAGCCACCACCGGTCATTCTCATAATGACGCTGACGAGGTGTATGTTTTTATTGACGGCGAAGGATTGATAGAAAGGGCGGAACAAAAAATTTCTGTTAAGGCGGGAGATGTCATTCTTGTGCCGGCCGGCGATTTTCATAAGGTTTATAACAAAGGAGAAAAAATTTTAAGCTTCTGGACTATTTTTGAAAAATACGGCGGTCGAGGAAAATAAAGAAAAATAATGTGCTCCCGAGAGGATTTGAACCTCTAACCCTTGCGGGACGGCGTTCTAAACGCCGCGCGTATACCAGTTCCGCCACGGGAGCATATATAATTATAGCATGCTTGAACATTATACCGAGGCGTTTGTTTTTGACAATAAAATCAACAAAGAATTGGATGCTGTTATTACTTTATACACTCGTGATTTCGGCAAGGTGATTGCTCGGGCAAAAAGCGCGAGAAAAATAACTTCTAAACTCAACAGTCATCTCCAGCCGCTTAATTTTGCAAACGTAAGATTGATTGAAAAAAACGCCTTGTCTGCCGGCAAGCAGAGATTTCAAGTGGTTGACGCTTTGACTATTGAAAATAATTCGCGATGGGAAAAAAATCCGGGAAACCTCGCGAAATTTTTAAACATCGCGCAATTTATCAATGAAATGACATTTGAGCTCCATCAGGATTTGCGGCTTTGGCAGGCGATTAAAAAAATATTCAGCGCTGATTTAGTTGAGCTTGAAGATAGAATAATTTATCTCGGCCTGTTAAAAATTCTTGGATTTGATTCGGAACACGCTTCTTGCGTTGTTTGCGATAATCCACAGACTGATTATTTTTCCAAATCTGAACATATTTTTTTGTGCATCAAATGCGCCTGCCCCGCAAAGCGAGATTCGCTTGCGGCGGCTGGAAAAATTACTCAAAATCAATTATTATTTATAGGCAATGCAGGAAGATAATAAAAATTACGGTTCAAGTTGGGCTAAGGAACAAAAGCCCGATTCTCCGCAAAATTTTAGCGAAAAAATTAATGTTCCCGCTATGAAAATAAGTTTTATAAGCCATCGGATATTTTGGGCGTTGGTTGTTTTGGCGGCGATAGGAGTAACGGCGTCCGGTTTTTATTTTTACGATTATTTTTCGGCTAGCCGCGAAATATCGCTTGGTGTGTCCGTCCCAAATAATGTTTTGATGGGCGTTCCTTTTGATTTGGCAATAGATTTTGACAACGGGTCAAAAAATGTTTTGGAAAAAGTTAAACTCTCGGTGTTGTTGCCTGAAGGAACAATAGCGTTGGATATCGGCAAAGAAAAAAGAGTTTTTGAAAAAGTAATCGGCGATATTGATCCAGAGAGCGGTTTTAACGAGAAAATAAAAGTTTTGGTTTTTAGCGGCGGAGAATCGGTTAAAAAATTTAACATATCGGTGAATTATGATTCATCTCTGGGGGTCGCTTTTGAAAAAAAACAAAGCGCGGAAATTTCAGTCCGCGAACCGGCCATTAAGCTTGACCTTGTTGCGCCGGAAAAAGTTTTGAATAACGAAGAATTTGAAACAATAATCAAATACGCGAATATTTCCGAGTTTGATTTTTCCGGCGTCAAACTGAATTTTAATTTTCCCAAAGATTTTATTGTTAAAAGTTCCAATCCCGCGGTTAGCAATATTTTAGACATCGGCAATTTAAAAAGAAATCAAAAGGGCGAAATCGCGATTGTCGGAAAAATTTCCAACGCCAGCCAGACGTTTTTTGAAATCAATTCAAGCGTTGAAGCTTATTATGGAAGCCAAGTTTTTAAAATCAGCGAGAAAGCCGCTAAGGTGAACATCGCCCCGTCGCCGCTTTTTTTAAAAATTGAATCCGATAATACTTCGGGATATGTTTTGCCGAATAACGATTTGAGATTTAGTATCGCCTATTTGAACAATAGCGATGTCGGGCTTGGGGATGCCGTGATTAAGGCGAAATTAAATGGAGGAATGTTTGATTTTTCTCAGTTAAGGACCAATGCTTATTATAATTCCCGCGATAATACTTTGACGTGGAACGCGGCCAGTGATTTTGGTTTAAGGTTGATAGAGCCGGGCGGAAGCGGCGCAGTGGAATTTGAAATAAGAGTGAAACAAGGTTATCCTATTAAAAGATTGTCCGATAAAAATTTTGTTTTGAAAGTCGCGGCTGATATTTCTTCGCCGACTGTTCCATATTATGTGGCAGCCGATAAAACAACCGGTTTTGCCAGTTGGGAAACGAAAGTCGCCGGCGCGATTGCTCTTGATTCAAAAATTTATTTCCGCGATTCTTCGACTTTGGCTTCTGGAATTTCAAACAAAGGTTCGCTTCCGCCGAAAGCCAACCGGCCGATAAATTTCATTGTCCATTGGATTGTCAGCAATTATTCCACGGATGTCAGGGAGGCGAGTGTTAAAGCGTATCTCGGTTCGGGTGTTAGACTTATTGGTGAAGCGAAAAGCAATATAAATACTGTTCCGGTTTATAATGAAAGAACGCAGGAGGCGAGTTGGTTTATTGATAAAATCGCCGCAACCAAAGGCATTGTCAATAAGCCGATTGAAGCGGTTTTTCAAATAGAATTATTACCAAATACCAATCAAATTGGGAATTATCCGGTGTTGATAGGAGATTCCGCAATTAGCGCCATTGATGAATTTGTCAATTTGCAATTAACCGGCGTTGCCAAGGGTATAACCACCGGGGATTTAAGCGATATTGGTTTTGATTCAAGAAACGGTAAAGTGGTTCAATAATCCCTCACCCTTCAAAGATTTTTAAAAATAAACTAAATTTGAATAAAATAAAAATGAATATTAATATTTATTTATAATAATTAAAATTATCTTCAATTTTTTAATCCAGCACATAAAACTTTATGTGCTGGATAGATCTTTGAAGGGTGAGGGATGAATTACAAAAAAATTTTAAACATTATTAATCCCCAGCCGAAAATCGGCGCTTTGGAAATTGGCGACGTTGATTTGAAATTCAGCTGCATAGAGGACGACAAATTTATTTCATATTCCGTTAAATTGGCGGCCGGAGTGGTTAAAGACGGGAAAATAAGCGACCGCGAAGGGTTTTTGTCGGCATTGTCGGTTATGCGTTCTCAAATAACCGCGAAAGTCAAAGAAAAAATCAACGTCATCGTCAATATTTCCGACAATAATGTTTATTTTCAGGTGTTTAATTTGCCCGCTTTGGAGCACAATCTTGAAGAAGCCGTTAATCTGAATTTAAAAATGATTTCTCCGATTGATTTTAATAACGCTTATTATGATTGGCAGGTAATCGGTGAAGAAATAATTGACGGTCGCGCCCAATCGGAAATTTTCGGAGCATTCAGCGAAGCGAAAATAATCGATGAATTTGACAGCGCCTTGAAAGCGAATAATTTCGTGCCTGTGGCTTTTGAATTCAGCGGTATCGCCCTTGCGAGATTGGCGATTGATTTCGGAGCGAATATGGATAAAGCCAAACCATCTCTTTTATTTTATATCGGCGCCAACGGACTAAGCTTCAATCTTATTAGGAATGGCAGTTTGTATTTTAACCATTTTGTTTCTTGGCAAACGATTTATTCTGAAACAAGGGAAATTCCGATGGATCTTTTTAGAAAATTAATCGTTGATGAAATAAAAAAAGTTTTGAGTTTTTACGGCACTCGCTGGAAAGAGCAAATCGACGAAATGATTTTGGTAACCCACGGCTTAAACGACGCCATTATTAAAATAGCGGCGGAGAATTTTTCTTTCAGCAAAGTCCAACCTCTCAGTTTGAAAAAAATCAATGATGTTTCGCCGGGAAATATCCAGCCGGCTTGGTTTTCGGTTTTAGGTTCGGCGATTAGGGGGACAATTCCGCGCTCAAAAGACAATATGATAAGCTTGGCGAAAATAGGGACAGAAGAAGAATTTTTTCAGCATCGGATTTTAGGCTTTGTTAAAATTTGGCGCAATGTTATTTTAATCGTCTTAACGGTTATGTTGATTGTTTTTGCCGGCGTTGACAGCTTGTTTTTGGGGAAGACAGTTGCTTCATTGAATAACCAATTCTCCGGTCTGGGAGAATATAAACAATCGGAAAAAGAAGAATTTGAAAAAAATAAAAAAGAGATAGAAGATTTGAACCAAAAAATAGATTTTGCCGTTAAAGCGAGCGCCGAACGTTCCGTATGGTCGGGATTTTTTGAAAAAATTAACAGCTTGGCGGCTAATGACAATATTTCCATCAGAAGAATTTATATTCAATCAATTAACGCGCCCGTGCTTTTTAATGCTTTGGCGCCGAGTGAAGACGCGGCAATTGATTTTAAAAATAAATTGATTGCCGAAGGTTTTCATAATGTTGATCTTCCTATCACTAAAATCAGCCGGACCGAAAAAGGTGTTGAGTTTACCGTGAGTTTCGGAATTAAATAAAAATATGCCCAAAAATCGTTTTCAAAATTATTATTATTTCTCTTCGCTGTTTTTCGCTATGGCGTTTATTGTTGTTTTGACAATTAAGATGATTTTCGCTTGGAATCCGCCGACTGCCGGCGCGCCTGGTCCCTCTGGTCAAACTTTATATTCCGATACTAATCATAATATCGGCATCGGCACTTTATATCCAAATTCCAAATTGGAAATTTTCAGCACTTCCTCGGATTCAATTTTGGAACTTTCCCGCGGTCCCGAAACTACTACTTCCACAATTTTCAAAATCGGAACCGATTCCGCTTTTATCATTCAAAATCAATCAACGGATATGTTCGCGATTAAAAACGGCAACGTCGGTATTAACACCACAAACCCAAATGAAAAATTAACAGTAGAGGGAGTATTAAGTATTAAGGAGTCAGACATAGCGCCATCAACAACAAGCGGTTACGGAAAGTTATATACAAAACCGTTAGATAACTATACAAAGCTTCTTCTTCATATGGATGGTGATAATAATTCTACGATGTTTATCGATTCATCGCTTACTCCTAAAACTGTCACTGTTTATGGCAATACAGTAATTGATAGAGCGCGAAGTAAACTTGGTGTAGCGAGCGCATATTTTGACGGCACTGAGGATTATCTTTCTATTCCCGATTCCGAAGACTGGAATTTTGG
>CAYOSD010000031.1:0-5588 GCA_964406565.1 uncultured Candidatus Saccharibacteria bacterium
GATTTTGATTTTTGGACCTAGGCGGAATCGAACCGCCGTTTCGTCAACTTGTCCCGTTAGAAATTTTATTTTTGGACTCATCGGGAATCGAACCCGAGACTCGGCAATGCGAATGCCGCGTAATACCACTTTACTATGAGCCCGTATTATTTTAAACGGGGTGAAAATGACGCATGCTACCAAGCCGACGCTTTGATCGGCTCTCCGACTTTTACGTCGGAGCTATACCATAGGCCCTTTAATTATGATAAAATACATATTATATCAGAACTAAAACATTATCAAATAAAATTTTGCCTATGAATAAATGAATAAATATGAATTTTTTAACTAAGAAAAATTTGATTATTTTAACGGCTATTTTATTGGTTTTTGGTTTTTCAACCGGAATTATTTATTTTATTAAACGCCAAACAGCGCAAAAAATTGAAAATATTATCCCCGAATCGCCTTCGCTTCCAATCGCTCCCCCGATGCCTCCTGAAATTTTTATCAACGCTTCGCCTGATTATATTGAAGACAACGACCTTGAAAAAACCATTGTTCTAAAAACTTACATTAAAAACAATCCAACGTCTTGTTCATATGATTGGGATAAAAATTTAAACAGCATTATTTCGACGGAATATTTTATAAAATTGCCAAGCAATGTAAAAACGCCTCAAACTTATACTATTACGTGCGCAAATTCTGTTAATCAAGCTAAAAAATCAATTACTCTTCCAATTGTCGCCGCAAGACCGCCAACTATCGGTTTTTCAGCTGATAAATATGAAATAGAATACAAAGATTCAGTTACGCTCACCTGGTCATCGCAAAGCGCGTTAAGCTGTTCTCTTAAAAATTCGTCAAATAAAATATTAGCGAGTAATTTACTAAGCGAGGGTGAAAAAACTTTTACTTCACTCACTAATAGTAAAACATATATTATTACTTGTATTGGGCCGGGCGGAATTACCAGTGAATCTGTTTCTATAACGGTTGATGCTCCTATAATTGTAGATGCTCCGCCGTCGCCGATAACACCAACCACTAAAACATTTTCTTTTTCAGTTGATAAAAAATCAATTCCTTATAATTCATCCGTTGTTCTTTCTTGGTCAGCGCCGAATTTTTCATATTGCACGGCTTATAGCGACCCTTACAGTAATAATTGGTCAAGTATTCAACCTAAAAATGGCGAACAAAAAATAGAAAATCTTGTTGAAAATACTGTCTTCACGTTAATTTGCGAAGATTCTAATGGTAAAACCCAAAAATCGGTATCAATAACAGTGGGAGCGGCATCGGCTCCGGCAATCACATTTTCCGCCAATCCCAGTTCAGTGCCATATAATTCCTCTACCGCTCTTAGCTGGTCAGTATCCAATGCTGAAGTTTGTTCCGCTTCCGGCGCTTGGCATGGCGAAAAACCGATAAACGGCAATGAGAATACCGCTAAACTTACCTTTAATCAAAATTACACTCTTACTTGCGAAGGAACCGGCGGCGTTATAAGCAAATCCATATCCATCACAGTGGGAACTCGAACTTATAATTATATTTGGAGTACTGGTAATTGGGGTTCTTGCATAGGCGCTTGCAGTAGTGGAGGAACACAAACAAGACAAGCGACTTGTAAAAGAGACGATGGCCAATCCGCCAGTGAAGATAAATGCACAACATCAAAACCAAGCACCAGCCAAAAATGCAACCCGCAAGGATATAACACAAATGGGCCTTATGCCTCATGCGCCCGCGCAAATTGTCCATCTAGTGGCCAAGGAGGCAATTCTAGTTGCACTTGCCAAACTAATATATGGCAATCAACCGATACTTGCACTTATAATTCATTTTCAAGCGGCGGAAATAATCATTTTGATTGCGTTTATACCGCCACTATTAAACCTCAACCTTGTCCACAGTAAATAAATAAAACTAATTCGGGGTGCCGAGATCCGCCAATTGGCGGAGAACCTGGGTCTCACGCACCCGAAGTCCCTCACCCTTTATTTTCTATTCGGGACATTGGGAATCGAACCCAAGTCTCACGCACCCGAAGCGTGTATACTACCACTATACTATGTCCCGCTAAAAAGGGTGAGGGATATACTACCTCTGTGCTACACCCCGACAAATTATTTCACATAATACTTTCTTTTTATTTCTTCTTCAATACCTGATTCAAACTCTTCTTTCTTCTCACGCGCCACCTTGGCTATTTTTTTTAATTCATCATCCGTTAAATTCCCTAACTCCTTAATTCTTAATTCTAAATTCTTAATTCTGTTTTTAGACGGCTCATCAATAACTTCATCCAATAAAATACTCAAAATCATGCCGATTTTCGGACCAGGCTGAATTTTTAAAATTTTCATCACGTCTTCACCATTAACTTTCAACATCTTCGGCGAAATCGGGTCGCGTTTTACTTTTTCAATCATAAAAAGCAAATGCCTTAATTTATACGGCACAGCCTTGGGCACGCCGGAGCCGATTCTGTCCGCTTCCCGCACTTTAATCAAATCATCAACGTTTTCCGCCCCGACTCGGCTTAAAAATCTCCGCACGCCCGATTCCGTCACTTCGCCGACATTATAATAAAAAAGATGATAGCGAACCAAATGAATAACTTTTTCGGCGATATCTTTAGGAAAACGCAAATCATCCATAATCTTCACGGTTATTTTAGCGCCAACCACTTCATGATTGTAAAAAGTGCAATCCAGCCCCTCTCCGGCTTTCGTATTTGGTTTACCAATATCATGAAGCAAACTCGCCAACCGAATTTCCAAACCGTAATTTTTTTTAACCGCATAATCCAAAGCCCGCAGATTATGTTCCCAAATCGTATAAATATGATGTTTGTTTTGACCGTTATTTATTCCCTGCCGTAATTCTGGAACAATAAATTTCAACAGGTCGACTTCTTCTAACAATTCAATTCCCTTTTTTGCCAATGACGACATTATTATTTTTATAAATTCGTCGCGGATTCTTTCTTTGGCAATCATTTCAATAAACCCGGCCTCTTTTTTAAGCGCCGCAAAAGTTTTTTTCTCTATTTCCCAACCGAGTTGAACTGAAAATCTTATCGCCCTCATCAAGCGCAAAGCATCTTCATTAAATCTTTTTTCCGGCTCCCCCACTGAGCGAATAAGTTTATTTTTAATGTCTTCTTGACCGTTATAAGGGTCAACTAATTCAGGTTTTAGGTTTTGGGTATTAGGTTTTAGAGCAATAGCGTTAATGGTAAAATCTCTGCGACTCAAATCTTCCTCAACAGTTTTGGCAAATTTTACTTCATCCGGATGGCGTTTGTCCGTATATTTACCCTCCAATCTGAAAGTGGTAATTTCAATAATTTTTAATTGTTCATCGTCAGAATCGGTTTTAACAGCAACAGTGCCGAATTTATTTTCATAAATATTATTGGGAAAAAGTTTTTGAATTTCTTCCGGTTTGGCATTAGTTGTAATATCCCAATCCTTCGGCTCGCGATTCATCCCCCACATAAATTTATGTGGGGGATTCATTAATAAATCTCTTACACAGCCACCAACCAAATACGCTTCAAAATTAGCGCTTTGTAATTTTTTAATAATGTTTATAATTTCTTCGGGGATATTGAATTTCATCATCTTTAATTATAATCTAAATATGATAAAATGTCCCCGTAGCTCAATTGGATAGAGTGTGTGGCTTCGAACCACAAGGTTGCAAGTTCGAGTCTTGCCGGGGACACAAAATTTAAGACGCATTCCTAACTCAACTGACGGAAGACGGAGTCCGTTCATTACTAAAAATGTGGTAAAATAAAAAATGCAATTATTAAGCATCCCTAGCTCAACTGGCAGAGCAGATCCCTCTTAAGGATAAGGTTCCGGGTTCGACTCCCGGGGGATGCACAAAAACCGTTTTATGATATAATAGTTTGATTGCGGGGTTAGTATAGTGGTAATATACCTCCTTGCCATGGAGGAGACGCGAGTTCGATTCCCGTACCCCGCTTATAATGCGGTCTGCTTAATTCAAAATCTGTAACATTTTATCTCTTTCTACGTTATCTATGATAGATGGTGAAGAAAAAATAATAATCAAGAATGCCATCAGTGGCGAGGCTTCGGCTTTTGGCCTGCTTTATGATAGATACCAACCGCAAATATACCGGTTCATTTATCTTAAGGTCAGCCATCGTGAGGAAGCCGAAGACCTCTGCCACCAAGTTTTTTTGACCGCTTGGCAAAATATCGGGAATTATAAACATCGCGGATTCCCCTTCTCAGCATGGCTTTATTCCATTTCTAAAAATAAAGTTATTGATTATTACCGAGCCAATAAAATATCCGTAAATATTGAGAATTTACAAATAGAAGATAATAAAAAAAGCAGTGAAAAATTATTGGATGAAAAAATAAATTTGGAAAATATCAAAGAAGCGATTAAAAAACTCGCTGAAAAAGAACAAAACATAATCATAATGCGATTTATTGAAGGATTTTCTCCGAAAGAAACGGCTAAAATTCTGGAAAAAAGCGAAATTTCAATCAGAGTGACTCAAAACAGAGCGATCAAAAAGTTAAAAAAAATATTAGAGAATGAATCCCCCACATAACTTGTTATGTGGGGGATGAACCCCCACACCAAACGAGTTAAATGTTTGGCAATGGGGGATAAAATAAAAAAATAGCGAGTCAAATTTTAAAACGATTTTAAATAAAAGTTTAAATATAAACTCGTTATGGTGTGGGGGTGAATAAAGATTTATTTAAAATTTTAAAAGAGTTGAAAAACATTCAACCAGACGATAATTACACAAAGCAATCAAAAATGCTTATTTTGTCGTCCCCGCAACTACAAACCACAAACTATAAACTACAAACTTTCTTTGAGTGGTTTAATTTCAAGCATTCAGCAATGCTTGCCGCCAGTATCGCAATTTTTGTTTTTATAATTCTATGGACTGTGTCTTATCTTCCGGGCAATAAAAACAGCCTCGTTGCCGAAGCAAATGAAATTAATGCTTCCATTCAGGTTAAACTTGATGAAATCGGATACCATTTAGACAGTCAAAAAATAGATTTTTCAATGGCGACAAATATCCAAAATCTGCTTAAAATAACCACTGATGAACTTATCCAAGTCCAAGAAGAATTGGAAAATAACCCGGAAAAACTGAAAGAATCTGTTGAGAAAATAAAGAAAGCCGAACAAAACATATCGGAAATAAACTCCCTGCTTAAAGAACAATCCGTTCAACAAGCTCAGGAACAATAAAAAATCCGCCGATTATGGCAGATTTTTTATTAATTATAAAAATATTACTTAACCGCTTCTTTCAAAGCTTTCGCAGCTCTGAATTTCGGCTTAATAGAAGCGGCAATTTGAATTTTTTCTCCGGTTTTCGGATTAACTCCCATTCTTGCCGCTCTTTTAGCGGTTTTAAATACTCCAAATCCGGCAATCGCTACCTCGTCTCCCTTTGCCAATGCCTTGGTAATAGTGTTAAAAATGGCATCAATAACCGCGGCCGCATTTTTTTTTACTTCAATTTTACCGGCCGCCATCACTACTTCAATAAAATCTTGTTTCTTCATTTTCATAAATGA
>CAYOSD010000032.1:0-5558 GCA_964406565.1 uncultured Candidatus Saccharibacteria bacterium
AAATTACCATTTTAATCGGCAAATTGTATTTTTTCGCGAATTCAAAATCACGTTCGTCATGCGCTGGCACAGCCATTACCGCGCCTGTGCCGTAATGACCCAAAACATAATCAGCGACAAAAACCGGCACCTTTTCATTATTAAACGGATTAATTGCCATAACCCCTTTTAATTCCACTCCCGTCTTGTCTTTCGCCAAATCTGTCCTTTGCAAATCCGATTTATTCTTCGCCGTATTGATATAATTTTTAACTTCATCATAATTCTTGATTCTTTCCGCCAGCTGGCGGATCATTTCATGTTCCGGCGCCACCACCAAATATGTACATCCAAAAATAGTATCTAACCGCGTTGTAAAAACTTCTATTGGAAATTGAGAATTAGAAATTGAAAATTTTATTGTAGCGCCCTGAGATTGTCCTATCCAATTTCTTTGCATTATTTTTGTTTTTTCCGGCCAATCCAATTCGTCCAAATCTTTCAATAATTTTTCCGCGTAATCGGTAATCTTAAAAAGCCATTGCTCTATGTCGCGCTGAATTACTTGCGTGTCGCATCTTTCGCATTTTCCATCCACCACTTGTTCATTCGCCAAAACCGTATGGCATTTCGGACACCAATTCGCCGGCGCTTTTTTCTTATACGCCAAACCATTCTTATAAAGCTGTAAAAACATCCACTGCGTCCATTTATAATATTCCGAGTCAGCCGTAATTACTTGCCGCGACCAATCGTACATATTGCCCATGCTTTTAAGCTGAGACGACATTGTTTTAATGTTTTTATAAGTCCAATCCTTGGGATGAATTCCTCTTTTTATAGCGGCGTTTTCCGCCGGCAAACCGAACGCATCAAAACCCATCGGCGATAAAACATTAAAACCACGCATTCTTTTGAAACGCGCAAAAATATCAGCTGGCGCGAAATTATACCAATGGCCGATGTGAAGGTCGCCCGAAGGATACGGAAACATCACAAGATGATAAAAATTCTTCCGCCCCTTAACTTTGTCTTTTGTCCTATAAACTCCCTCTTTCTCCCATATTTTCTGCCACTTTTTTTCAATCTTGTTGAAATCCATACTGAATATGTTATCACCGTAAAAAAAACTTATCAATTACTTTGCGAATTTTGGGGATTGGGACTAGTTTGAATTTTAAATTCGCCGCTATTCCAAGAAGTGCGTTCCAAACTTTGTCCTTTTGTGATTTCATCCCAGCCGATATCTTCAATTGCTTTGCCGTCAACGTTATAAAGAATCACTGCGTTATTTTTGTAAGCCAAAATGTATGATTTCGGCCAAAAAATATCCGGTTTGACAACGCCATTATATCCCCCTTCGTTAGCCAATAAAAAATGTTTCTGCGGCATAATTTTTTTGCTCTCAAAACGACTTGCGGAAACTAAAGTTGATTCGCCGCCAGTTGAACTTCTTTTTTTTATTGAATAACCTGTTAAATCAATTGCCACATCATTAGGATTATAAAGTTCAATAAATTCATAATTTAAATTGCCATCAATACCGACCAAAATTTCACTAATGCCGATATTAAGAATATTTGAAGGAGTTTGCTGAACAATCGGCGTAACAGGAGTAGTGGGAATAATAGGCGCGACAATTATCGGCTTAATTGGCTCAATCGGCGCGGTTGATGTTGATGTGGATGCTATGGGCGTAGTTGACGCAATCAACACAACGGGTGTTGTAGACGCGACTGACGCAATAATTGAGGTGATGTTTGTAACCTTAGATTGTTTTGTTGGACTATTTTTAAAATCGCTTGCCTGCCGCTCAAATGAAGAAACTTGCTGATTTTCCAATAAATTCACTTTGCCAACATATTGAAAACCATCCGAAGAAACTTCATCGGCTCTTCCGAAAAGATTTTCCGGCGCGTTAATTTTTACAATACCGGAATAAGAAGCAAAAACAATAATGCCTGAAAAAATTAAAACAGTAATAATAATATTCCTCATTACGATTTCTTAAAATAATCGTTAATATTCAAAACCGCCTTAATGGCGTCGCCGATTGCCACGTTAATTTGACCGTATAAAACGTCGGTAATATCACCAGCCGCCCAAATACCCTCCAAAGAAGCTTTTTGCGTCTGGTGGTCAATAATTATTTTCCCCCATTCGTTCATTTTAACCAAATCTTTAACAATGCCACTATTGGGAGCGTAGCCGATTGCCACAAAAACTCCGTCTGTTTTTATTTCCTTTATCTCCTTGTTTTGGCGGTCTTTATATTTTATCGCCGACACAAAACCGTTTTCAGAACCGCCGATTATTTCCAAAGTTTTCGCCATTGTGATAAATTCAACTTTCCCGGACGCTTTGGCTTTATCAATATAAATCGGGTCAGCCCGAAACGCATCGCCGTATTCCAAAACATAAATTTTTGACGCGTGAGGCAATAAATCCAAAACCGCGTAAAAACCGGAATTGCCGCCGCCCACCACAATCACCGTTTTATTTTTCATTAAAGGCGCGTCGCAAGTGGAACAATAAAAAACACCCTTGCCGGTAAATTCTTTTTCGCCCGGAATGCCGAGCTTGCGGTAACTGCTACCCAACGCGACTAAAACAGTTTTTGTTTCAAATTGTTCACCATTAACCGAAATGGCAAAATTATTTTCCTTTTTTTCAATCTTCTCAACCCGAGCGCCTTCTTTAATTTCTATTTCTTCGTGAGAACGCAAATGTTCTTCCAAGATATTTTTCATCTCAATGCCACTCACGGATTTAAACCCGATAAAATTATTTATCTGGGCGGCAACCACGGATTGACCGCCGAAAGATTCGGCAATTAATAAAGTTTTCAATTTTTTTCTGGCAGCATAAATACCGGCCGCAATACCAGCCGGCCCGCCGCCGAGAATAATCAAATCATACAACATATTTATTTTCCTAAAGCTTTATCTATCTCCGGCCTATTGAATCCGACAATAATCGTTCCGTTAATATCAACCACCGGAACGCCCATTTGATGAGATTTCGCGACCAATTCTTCGCGCGCTTTCTCGTCAATCGAAACGTCAAAATCCTGATATTCGACTCCGAGCTTCTTAAAATAATCTTTTACCATTACGCAGTAAGGGCAAGTTGGTGTAGAATAAATTTTAACCATTTGTTTTATTTCCGAATAATTGCCATAAAGAACAGACTATTATCAACAAACCGGCAACCACATTGCTCCACATCGCCAGAGTATACGCGGAAAAACCAAGAATCCAAGGCGAAACCAAAACCCAAAATCCAAGTAAAAAAACAATCCATTTGAGTCCTTTCATAAATTATAATAATTATTCATTAAAACGACCTTGATTGTTAAATTATAAACAAACTCAATATAAAAAGCAAAACCCCCGATAAACGGGGGTTTCGATTTTTCTGCGATTATCTGCGAAATCCTCCTCTGCCTCTGTCTCCGCCAAATGATTGTCTCTTTTGACGATGACAATCGCGGCACAAAAGCTGTCCAACTCTGGACGGGTCGGGTTCAAAAGGAAGTTCTGAGATCTTTGAATTGCACTGAGAGCACTGCCAGTCGCCTTGGTACATTTGGCTGGTGCCAAACGAGCGTCCGCCTCTGTCTCCTCCGCTAAAAGAACCTCTCTTAGCCTTGTGACAGCTACTGCACAAAAGCTGGTCAAGCCGTGATTCATCCGGCTCAAAAGGAAGCTCTGTGATTTGGTTATTGCATTGCGAACACTGCCAATTGCCTTGGTACATCTTGCGCTGAAAATCGCCTTGATTTCCGTAAACCATTTTGCCTTTCTACGAATTACGAATTATTACGAATATGCGAAATTTACTTGTCCCGTAGCGAGCTTGCTCTGCTTCGGGATTCGCGCCTTAGTATTTATTTTGTATTTCGTAGCATTTATATTTATCGTCCCTTTTTTATCCCCCACATAAATTATGTGTGGGATTTACGTTTAATGCTAAGGCAAAATAGCTGAAAGCCCTTTGTCTTATACTAAACTTCCTGTATTTTATTATTAAAATTTGGAATTGTCAACTGCTTTGATTCGCGGTAAAATAAACCCTATGCGTATAAGCTTAAAAAAATTGACTGTTATTTTCGGCGATATTGCCATTCTTTACGGCTCGCTTGTTTTAACGCTGATAATTCGCTATGGCACAAACAATTTTTCAAACGCTTTTCAAAGCCATTTAAAGCCGTTTTCGCTGATTTTTATCTTCTGGATTTTAATTTTCTATCTTTTTAATTTTTATTCCGAAAAATTTTTCAAATACAATCTGGCAGCGGCGCAAAATTTCATTTCGGCAATTATTGTGAATATCGCAATTTCCATGACTATATTTTACGCCTTTGAACCGTTTTTCAAACTCACTCCGAAAACCAACCTTTTGATTTTCACGTTGATATTTTTAACCGCTGATTACGCCTGGCGCGCTGGTTTATCTAAGATCTTTATAACGCGAGGCTTAAAAAAACAAATTATTATTATCGGCGATTCTCCGGTCGTTAAAGAACTGGCTGATTATTTGAACAACAATCCGCAAGTCGGATACAGCGCCAAGATTAAAAAAATTGAAGATATTAAAAACATTAACAACGCCGAAGCGGTTATTATAAACAACAGCCTTAAAAAAAATCTTGATGTTATAAAAATAATTTACGGGCTTTTGCCGCTCAACATTAAAATTTTTAATCTTGCGGATTTTTATGAAATGATTTTCCAAAAAACACCACTCAAAGAAGTTGAAAAATTATGGTTTATTGAGCAAATAACCGCGGCGATTCATTTCTACGACGCCTTAAAAAGAATAATTGACGTTATTTTGTCTATTATTTTAATAGTCGCATTTTCGCCAATAATGCTGTTAATCGCAGTTTTAATAAAAATTAGCTCAAAAGGACCGGCGATTTACAAGCAAAAAAGAATGGGAAAAGACAACGCGCAATTCACGCTTTATAAATTTCGAACAATGAAAATAAATGAAAATGGGCCGCTGGCAACAGAAAAAAATGACAAGCGGATTACATTTATCGGAAAAATTTTACGCTATAGCCACTTGGACGAACTACCACAATTATTCAACATTTTGAGGGGCGATATTTCTTTTATCGGACCTCGGCCGGAAAGCAGTAAATTGGTTGAGATTTATAAAAAATTGCCGTATTATGAAATTCGTCACATTATCAAACCGGGCTTGACCGGCTGGGCGCAAGTCAATTACAAACCCAGCGCTTCACTTGAAGAAGCGTTTGAAAAATTGCAATACGACATTTATTACATTAAAAACCGCTCGCTGATTTTAGACTTACTAATACTGATAAAGACGATAAGATATATTTTTATTTCACACTAAATGATCACTAGACTCAAAGACCTTTTATTCACAAACCGCTCCACTAAACAAACAATCGTCAAAAATGTTTTTTGGTTAAGTATGTCGCAAATCGGCAGCCGCTTAATAAGAGCGGCGATTATTATTTACGCGGCGCGAGTCTTGGGCGCCGCTGAATATGGAATTTTTTCTTATGTTTTAAGCTTTGCCGGATTTTTTACGCTTTTTTCCGA
>CAYOSD010000033.1:0-5417 GCA_964406565.1 uncultured Candidatus Saccharibacteria bacterium
AAAAAATTCCATTAGCCAGCCACTGTTGGCAAATGATTAATTGCCAACAGCGCGATAATTAAAAGAATCAAAAAAGAGGAAAAATATTTTTTCGCTTCAAAGAACGGATTAAAATAAAAATAAAGCGCGACTGCGATAAAAAGAAAAAACGACCAAAACGTTCGGCTGTTATAAACAGCCGCCAAGATTAAGAAAAAAATTAACGCCCTAAACGCCGATTGTAACACCGGATTCTTTGAAACCGATTTTAATTTTTTTAGCATTTTTGAGTTCGCCCTTGATAATTTTATTCGCCAATTCGTCAAGAATTATTTTTTGAATCGCTCTTTTAATCGGTCGAGCGCCATATTCCGGGTCAAAACCGGTGTCAATAATATGTTTTTCCAAAGAAGCGTCAATGCTGATTTTTAATCCGCGTTTTTCAAGCCTTTTTTTAAGCTCATTGATTTGCAACGCGACAATTTCTTTAATTTCCGTTTTGGTTAATGGATTGAAAATAATAATTTCATCGAGCCGGTTGAGAAATTCCGGACGAAAAGTATTTTTTAGCTCTTCTTTCACGCGACTATTGAAAACACTTTCTTCGGCATTCAATTTTTTATCCGTTGCTTCTGTTTCAAAACCAAGTTTTGAAATTTCTCGAAAATATTCGCTGCCGACATTGGAAGTCAAAACAATTATGGAATTTTTAAAATTAACCGTTTTACCTTTGCCGTCTGTGAGCCGTCCATTATCCAAAACCTGAAGCAAAAGATTGAAAACTTCCGGATGGGCTTTTTCTATTTCATCAAAAAGAATCAGGCTATATGGCCGATGTCTCACTGTTTCGGTTAATTGACCGCCTTCTTCATAGCCGACGTATCCCGGCGGCGAACCGATAAGCCGACTCACGCTATGTCGTTCCATATATTCGGACATATCAATCCTCACCAACGCTTTTTCGTCATTAAACATAAATTCCGCCAAAGCTCTCACTAATTCCGTCTTGCCGACTCCCGTAGGACCCAAAAACATAAACGAGCCCAATGGTCTGTCTTCTGAAGCTAATCCGGCGCGCGCCCGGCGCAAAGCATTAGCAATCACCTTAATCGCGTCTTTTTGACCGATTACTCTTTGAGAAAGAACATCTTCAATTTTTACAAGTTTATCTCCTTCAGATTGAAGCATTCTATCAATCGGAATTCCGGTCCAACGCGAAACAACCGCGGCAATATCTTCTTCACCAACAGCTTCTTTAATAAACGCTGATTCACGCGGACTTGACGCGGACTTACACTGATTATTCGCATTAGTCCGTATATAATTTTTTTCAAACGCTTTATATTCTTTTTCCGCTTGTGGCAATTCGCCGTAAATTATTTTCGCCACTTTTTCCAAATTACCTTCACGTTCCGCCAATTCCGCTTCGCGACGAAAATCTTCAATTCTTTTCCGCAAATTTCTGAAATTTTCAAACGTTATTTTCTCGCCCTGCCATTTTCCCGAAAGCTCGTCGTTTTTTTCTTTTAATTTAGCTAATTCTTTTTCCAATTCTTTTAGCCGTCCTTTTAATTTTGCGCCGTTGTTTTTTTCATTAATGATGGCTGATTTTTCAATTTCCAAGCGAGTAATTTCTCTTCTCAATTTATCAATCTCTTGGGGCAAACTTTCGCTTTCCAATCTTCTACCGGCTCCGGCTTCATCAATCAAATCAATAGCTTTGTCCGGCAAAAATCTGTCGCTGATATAGCGGGCGGAAAGATTGACGGCCGCGATAATCGCCTCATCGCTGATTCGCAAGCCATGATGACTTTCATATTTTTCTTTAAGCCCGCGCAAAATGGAAATACTGTCTTCAATAGACGGCTCATTGACCATAATCGGAGCAAAGCGACGTTCCAAGGCGGAATCTTTTTCAATATAACGCTGATACTCTCTTGTAGTAGTGGCGCCGATAGCTCTCAATTCGCCGCGCGCCAACGCCGGCTTCAATAAATTAGAAGCGTCAACCGTGCCTTCGGCGGCGCCGGCTCCGACAATCATATGAATCTCGTCTATAAAAAGAATAATCTTGCCGGCTGATTGTTGAATTTCCTTGATAAAAGCCTTTAAGCGGTCTTCAAATTCGCCGCGGAATTTTGTTCCGGCAATAAGTGAACCGAGGTCAAGCATCACGATTTCTTTTCCTTTCAACGGTTCGGGAATATCGCCCGAAATAATTCTCTGCGCCAAACCTTCTACCACCGCCGTTTTTCCGACGCCGGGTTCGCCGATTAAAACCGGATTATTTTTCGTCCGACGACTTAAAATCTGAATCAATCGTCGGAACTCTTCATCGCGACCGATTACCGGATCAAGCTCACCTTTACGCGCCCGTTCTGTAAGATTGACAGCATATTTTTCCAAAACCTGAAATTTGCTTTCCGGCATTTCATCGGTGATTCTCATTGAACCGCGCAATTGCGCTAAAATTCTCAAAGCGTTTTCTCGCCTCAATCCAAAATTCTCCAAAATCGCGGACGACGTAGAAGCGCTTTCCAAAATCGCCAAAAGTAAATGCTCGCAAGAAATATATTCATCTTTTTGGACAGTAGCAATTTTTGCGGCCTTATCTAATGTCGCCATTAATTCCTGAGAAAGATAAAGTTGGGCAATATTAGTTGAGCCGAAAATTTTCGGCTGCTTTTTTAATTCTTCTTCAAGAACGCGGCCCAATGCGTCAAGATTTATTCCGGCTTTAATCATCAGCGGTCGCACCAAAGAATTTTCGTCCGAAAGTAATGAAATTAAAAGATGGACAATCTTAAGCTCGCCGTGATTTTCTTTAGCGGCAATATCCTGAGCGTTTTGCAATGCCTCCTGAACTTTAATTGTAAAACGATGCATTTGCATAAATATTTATGTTATTTATTGTTTATATTATTTATGGCGCAATCCTCCTTGTCAAGCATCTATAACAAACTCTCACGATCGTTGAATATTGTTATAGATAACAAAAATAATAAAATCAAGTATAATGTTATTTATTATGAAAAGGATATATTTGGACTATGCGGCGACAACGCCGATGGATATGAAAGTTAAAAAAGCGATGGCGCCGTATTTTTCCGCTCCGCCAGCCGGCGGATTCGGCAATCCCGGTTCGCTCCATTTTTTTGGCCAAAAAGCTATGACAGCGGTTGACGAATCGCGAGAAAAAATCGCCAAGGCCATTAACGCAGATTTTCGGGAAATAATTTTTACCGGCTCGGCGACCGAAGCGAATAACTTGGCGCTGCGCGGCATTGTAAAAAAATTTAAGATTAAAGATTTAAGATTTAAGATTCCAAGAATAATTGTTTCGGCGATAGAACACGATTCTATTTTAGAAACTTGTCGGGATTTGGAACGCGAGGAAATTGAAATAATTTATCTGCCGGTCAATAAACAGGGAATTATTGATTTGAAAAAATTAAAAGAATCGCTTAATGAACGAACTGTTTTAGTTTCTATAATGTGCGCCAATAATGAAATCGGCATTGTCCAAAATATCGCGGGAATATCAAAAATTATTAAAGATTTTAAGAAAGAAAATTTTTTCTCTAAATACCCGTTGTTTCATACTGACGCTGTCCAAGCTTTTCAATTTCTTGATTGCGATGTTAATAAACTTGGCGTTGATTTAATGACTTTGTCAGCCCATAAAATTTACGGCCCAAAGGGAATAGGAACGCTATATATAAATTCCAAATTACAAACACCAAACTACAAACAAATTCTAAATTCAAAAAATAAAATTCAAAACAAAAAAACAAAAATTTGGGATTTAGGATTTGGGATTTGGGATTTGCCAGTGGTAAAGCCACTGACGACCGGTGGCGGACAGGAATTCGGTTTGCGTTCGGGCACGGAAAATGTCGCGGCAATTGTCGGATTCGCAAAAGCCATTGAGCTTGTCTCTAATTCGCGCGAATTAGAGAATAAACGCGTGCGACAATTGACTGATTATTTCTGGCGAGAACTAAAAAAACTAAGCCCAAAAGCGGAGATAAATGGCTTAAAAGATTTAAGATTTATGATTTATGATTTAAGAAAATTGCCGAATATTCTTAATGTTTATTTTCCAAACCAAAACAGCCAAGACTTATTGATAAAATTGGATTTAAACGGCATAGCGGTTTCAAGCGGCTCCGCTTGCTCGGCGCGCGCGACCAAGCCGTCGCATGTCCTTAAAGCCATTGGCTTAAGCGACAAAAAAATCAAAAGCAGTTTACGATTCAGTTTGGGAAAATTCACGACAAAAGAAGAAATAAACCGCGCGCTTAAAATTATTAAAAAACTTTTTTAATCTGCTATAATTCAAAAATGAATCCCACACATAATTTACATAATAGTTTAATTACGCAAATTATGTGTGGGATGAATCCTGATATTTTCAAAGCTTATGACATTCGCGGGAAATACCCCAATGAAATAAACGAAAAAATTGTTTCGGATATTATTGTGACGCTGATAAAAAATCTTAAACCGAAAACTATTGTTATCGGACATGACGCTCGCTTAAGCTCGCCAAAACTTTATAAGGCAGCAACAAAAGAATTAAAACATTTTAATATTCTCAAGAATATTAAAATAATTAAAGGCGGCTTGATGACAACGCCAATGCTTTATTTTTTAGTCAATTATTTTAACGCCGACTTGGGAATTATGATTACCGCTTCGCACAATCCGAAAGAATACAACGGTTTAAAAATCGTCGGCAAAAACGCCATCCCAATAAGCGGAAAAGAAATTTATAAATTAGTAAATCAAAAACTAGTAAATAGGAACTAGGAACTTTTTATTTTTTAATCCCTATTTACTATTTACTAGTTACTAATTATTAAAAAAATGAATCATATAACCATTTACGCTAATTTTCTTAAACGATTTTTAAATCCCAAACGTAAATTAAAAGTGGTTTTTGATTGTTCCAACGGAACAACTGGAATGATTTTAAAAAGATTAAAGATTAAAGATTTAAGATTTAAGATTATTAATAACGAACCTGACGGCAATTTTCCGGCTCATGGACCGAATCCTTGGGCAGAAGACGCGATGAATCAGCTTAAAAAAGAAGTTTTGCGCCGAAAAGCGGATTTGGGAATAATTTTTGACGCTGACGGAGATAGAGTTTTTTTTGTTGATAATCTCGGCCACGTCGTTGAACCGGATGTAATCGCGCGACTTTTAATTTGGCAATTACGGCCAAAAAAAGTCGTATTTGATATTCGCACCAGCTGGCTCGTAAAAAAATTGAGGATTGAAAATTTAAAATTGAAAATTTCCAAAGTGGGGCATTATTTTATAAAAAAACTAATACGAAAAACCGGCGCTGATTTGGGCGTGGAAAAATCGGGGCATTATTACTTTAAAAAATTTTTTAATTGCGACGCTGGAATTTTAACGGCAATTGAAAT
>CAYOSD010000034.1:0-5196 GCA_964406565.1 uncultured Candidatus Saccharibacteria bacterium
AAAGCCGAATTATCGTCGCCTTCAGCGACTACTATGGTATTTTTTTTCACATTTTTTTCTACTACATAATATGGTTTTTTAGAACCGCCGATGCCCAAGCCGTGTCGTTGGCCAATAGTATAAAAATGCGCGCCCTTATGTTCTCCTATTTTTTTACCGATAATGTCAAAAACATCTCCCCTTTTTTCGGGAATGTATTTTTTTAAAAAATCGTCTAAATTAACTTTTCCCAAAAAACAAATTCCTTGTGAATCTTTTTTCTCGGCTGTCGACAAACCGGCTTTTTTGGCGATTTTCCGCACTTCTGATTTTAAATAATCGCCAATCGGAAACAAACAATGTTTTAATTGTTTTTGCGTCAAAGTCCAAAGAAAATAAGACTGGTCCTTGTTTAAATCTTTCGCAATTTTCAATTTATAATTTTTAATTTTCAATAAATTTTCAATTTTTAAATTTTTCAAACATTTTTTATAATTATTTGAAAATTGATAATTGGAAATTGGAAATTCCGGCGACAGCCGGACATAATGTCCCGTTGCCACATAGTCCGCTCCCATTCTCAACGCTTTTTCTAAAAATAATCCAAATTTGATTTCACGGTTGCACATTACGTCCGGATTTGGCGTAATCCCCTTTTTATATCCTTTTACCATATATTCAACCACTTTCTTCTTATATTCATTTTCAAAATTCCAGACATAAAACGGGATTTTTAATTTTTCCGCTACACGGCGAGCGTCTTCAGCATCGTGTTCAGCGCAGCCGTCCAAATTATAACAGCGCATAAAAACGCCGATTACTTTATATCCTTGTTTTTTCAACAATAAAGCGGCGACGCTGGAGTCAACGCCACCCGACATTGCCACAAAAACGGTTTTAATGTATTGACTTTGAGTCATATAATTTTTAAAATTATATCATACAATTTAATATTAATATTACTTAAACTTTATAAATTTTCAATTTTTAAAGCATGGTGCAAAAACGGTTCCACGTAAAAAGCTCCTAGTCAGAGCACGTGGAACCGTCATATTCGAAAGAATATAGGTAATTGAAAGATTATCGCTGGCTGGGGGCTTTTTGTTCCCAATCAACGCATTATTATGAATAAAAATAAAATAATCGCATCAGTTTTATCGGCAATTTTTATTTTTTCTATTTTTTTTAATATTTCAGAAGCTGGATGGTTTCCTAGATCATTAATTTGTAAATTGTTTCCTCAAAAGGGTGTTAAGTCCGAAATTGGATTTATCGGAGAATCGGGTTATATCAGAAAAGAATCTTTTTCAAATTGTGGTCGCAGTATTGATTTTCCCAATAATTTTAAAAATAAATTTGAAGGCTCTATCTTCAGATTAAACAACGGGAAAATTGTTAAATCGCGGTTAATTCCAAAATCATTTATAAATTTTAAAAATTCGCAAACACCGCCCTATAAAGCGAAAATAACGATAATAAGTAATTTTATTAAATCGGGTTTATTTAACGAAAGTTTTACTATTTCAGAAGAAGAAAAGAAATTTAACAATCCATTGGATATTATTGATAGAAATAATATAGAAAAGACATCAAGTAGTGAAGATTGCGGTTGGCTTAGTTGCGAAACAACCACAACCTACGAAATTACCTCTTACGTTATTACGGCCTACGGTAATATTTATCGCGGACACAGTGTTCAAAGTCAAACTACTGAAGATAGTTGGTTGGGCGATTTTGCTTCGTGGGTTGGAATTGGCACAGGAACATCTTTTAACGATTCGGGGATGAACTGGGAATTGGTTTATGAGCCGGATTATTTGCCAAAAATTGATCTTAAGGTTAATAATGTTGATTACGATATTATGATGACTGTGCCTGATACAACCGTTAATTTAAATTGGATGTCATCAAATGCGGATTCTTGTGTCGCTTCTGGCGACTGGAAAGGAAAAAAACAATTAAATGGAAATGAATTTTTGGGTAAATTACAACGCGGAATGAAAAATCCGGGCAAAGGCAAAATTTACAATTATTCTCTATCTTGCCGCAATGATTATGGAGAAGTTTTTGATAGCGTGTCCGTTAAAATTATGCAATATCCGGTATGTTCTTTTTACAGCGAGCCTCCCGAAATTATATTGCCTCAAAAATCAAATTTATATTGGAATTGTTCTTATGCAGATAGTTGTAAAATTGATCAAGAAATTGGTTCTATTAATACTACATCCGGATTAATGCAAGTAAGGCCTCAGCAAAACACCGTTTATAATTTAAATTGTTCCGGTATAGATGGAGATAAAAGTTTATATACAAATGTTAATATTAAAGAGCCATCAATAAATAATAAGATATGGCGTATTCGAGAAGTTGCGCCAAGATAATTAAATTAGATTAGTTATTACTCTTTCTAAATCATCCGGCAATTCCGCTTCAATTTTAATTCTGCTTCCGTTTATTAAATTAAATTCTAATGATTCGGCGTGAAGAAATTGACGTTTTAATTCAAAAGGATTTTCTTTATGTCCGTAAAGCGAATCGCCGACAATCGGATGGCCGATTGAAGCCAAATGCACTCTGATTTGGTGCGTTCGGCCGGTTTTCGGCATTACTTCCACTAATGAAAAAATTTCTTCTTTAATACTCGATACTTTATACTTAATACTTTTTATAACTTCATATTCCGTTATCGCTTCTTTTTCGCCCTTGCCGCGCCAAACAGTTCTTTTTATCGTGCCGTTTTTAATGCGGATGGATTTTTCAATAATGCCTTTTTTGGGGCTTATCATCCCCCATGTTAAAGCCAGATATTTTTTTTGAATTTTATGTTCTTGAAAAAGATTTTTTGCATATTTGAAAAAATTTTGATTACGGCAAATTAAAATAACGCCAGAAGTGTCTTTGTCCAAGCGATGGACTATCCCTGGTCTTATTTCGGGCGCATCGCCGACATTTTTTACTTCCGGGTATTTTTTTAACAGCCAATCAACTAAAGTTTTTGAAGAATCATGGCCTTCAATCCCGTGAACTAAAACACCCGCTGGCTTATTAATCACCAGAAAATCCGGAGTTTCATAAATTATCTCTAAATTCATTATTAGTTAAGAAAATTTGCAAAATCCAATTTGGTGGGTGATACTGGGATCGAACCAGTGGCCTTTTCCGTGTCGAGGAAACGCTCTACCACTGAGCTAATCACCCATTTTATTATTTTTATTGAATTACTTTTTCACAAAATAATAGGAATCGGACCTTTGACCTCTGTCTTATCAGGATCCCGCACCAGAGTTTCGCTCTGGTGCGGGACAGGCAGCGTTCCTTGTCCCGCACAAAACTGAGTGGGTGACGCAAGAATCGAACTTGCGACCTCTGTCTTATCAGGACAGCGTTCTACCACTGAACTAGTCACCCATAAATTTGTTTTGTGCGGGATACCACTGAACTAATTGCCCAAATTTTTAGTGCGGGGTTAGGACAGCTATTTTATTTTATTATCCCGATTTTTTTTAATCCGTCAAAGTTAATTCTTGAAATTTTACTTTCTTCAATCTTGTCGCCATCAAACGCCACATTAGTTTTAATTATTAAAAATTGCATTGCGTAAATAATAAAACTTATTACGGCAATTAATAAAATAGAACCGGAAACGATAAATATCGCCTCTCTTTTTTTATTTTTTATATTTTTCACGATTTCCATATTTTAAAAAAATCAGAAATAAAAAACTTTTCCGTTTAAAAGCATTTTATATTTTCCATTTCTTTCATTGGTATCGATATTGTCCAATTTGACGGAATAACGGCTATTTTCAACGACTTTCAAAAAATTAATCAAATCGCTGAAATTTCCTTCGGCGGTTGCCGTTAGTCCTATCCATTTTAATCCCTTAGACGATTCAATATTCTCGCCCGAGAAATTTGACGCAAGATTGATTTTATTTTGAGTCGCCATCATGCTCAAATCTTTGGAAAAATTTATTAATTGGTCTTTTGTCGGCAAAACATTATCAAGCCCAAAAACATAAGGTTGGATTAGATTAATATCGCCACGCATAGTTGATAAAGATTTGATTATCGTTGAACGAAAACCCAATTCTTTTTTAATCTCGTTTATTTGGTCGGCTTTTTTTAAAATATCCGCCCTTAACATAATTAAAACAACGCCCAAAATCAAAATTATCAGCGCTCCTAAGCCCGCTGTTAAAATTAATTGTTTTTTCATATAATTATAATAATGCAAAAAAATCTTAAAATCAACACTGTAAAAATCACGGATGTTGAATACCCTTCTTTACTTAAAGAAATTTCCAGCACGCCGGAAATGTTTTATTTAATTGGAGAATTGCCGAGTGATGAAATTCCTAAAATTGCCATTGTCGGCACGCGAAAAGCCGGCATTGCGGGTCGCAGATTTGCCAAAGAGTTGGCGCGGAAATTGACGGAATTGAGCGTTATTGTGGTAAGCGGACTTGCTATGGGAATTGATACGGCGGCTCACGAAGGCGCGGTTTTAGCCGGAGGGAAAACAATCGCTGTTTTGGCTAACGGATTGGATAAAATTTATCCGGCACAAAACGAAAATTTAGCTGAAAAGATATTAGAACTGGGCGGGGCCCTTATCTCGGAATATCCCGCCGGAACAAAATCATTTAAAAATAATTTTCTTGAGCGCAATCGTATTGTGAGCGGTTTAAGTATTGCCACTATCGTTATTGAGGCGCCGGAACGTTCCGGCTCAATTGTTACCGCGCGATTAGCGGCTGAACAGGGCCGCGAAGTTTTTGTTGTTCCCGGTTCCATTGATAATCCGAATTATCGCGGCTCACACCAATTAATAAGAGATGGGGCTGTATTGGTTTCTTCTGTTGAGGATATTTTGGAAGACCTTGGAGATAAAATTCCAAATTCTAAATTACAAATTACAAATAAATCTCAAATAATAAATTCCAAAACAAAAAATATTACGGACGTAAATCAACTTTTAATTATTAAAACAATTCGGGAAGCCGGTGGAGCGCTTGCCATTGACGAAATTATAAAAATAACTAAACTTGAACCGCATATTGCCAATCAATCCATTGCCTTTTTAATAATTGATGGAATAATAAAAGAAACGGGAAACGGATATGGTTTATAAGTATCGATGCGAATATACGAATTATACTAATGATACAAATAGAAATATAATGTATCGATACGAATATACGAATTTATTAATAAC
>CAYOSD010000035.1:0-5111 GCA_964406565.1 uncultured Candidatus Saccharibacteria bacterium
ATAATTCGTATTTATTAGTATATTGGCATCGATACTCATTTATGAATTTATGGATTTCAAATCATTAAAAATACAAATAGCGTCTCCGGAAAAAATTTTATCGTGGTCGCACGGCGAAGTGATAAAACCGGAAACCATTAATTATAGAACTCAGCGTCCGGAACGCGACGGACTTTTTTCAGAGCGAATTTTTGGGCCGACTAAAGATTACGAATGTTATTGCGGCAAATATAAGAAAATCCGCTATAAGGGCATTAAATGCGATAAATGTGGCGTTGATGTCACTAAATCGTCCGTGCGGCGCGAAAGAATGGGACACATTGTTTTGGCGGCGCCGGTATCCCATATTTGGTTTTTAAAGAGCGTGCCGTCAAGAATTGGATTATTTATCGACGCGCCCATTCAAAAGTTGGCAAGGGTTATTTATTACGCCGCTTATATCGTGATGTCGGTTAATGAAGATAATAAAAAAAGAATTCTTGAGGAAATAGATAAAGAATTTAAGGCGAGAAAAAAGACGATTGCCAAAGAAAAAACCAAGGAATTTGAAGAAGAGGCGAAGAAAACCAAAGACCTGCTTGCTTCAATTTCGGTGGGCAAAATTTTAAACGAAGCGGAATATTTCAGTTTGTCAAAAAAATTCTCTACGGTCTTTGAAGCCGGGAGCGGAGCGGAAGCAATCAGAAAAATTTTGGAAAAAATAAATTTGGAAAAAGAAGCGGTAAAGATAGAAAAAGAGATAAAGAGTGGCAAAGATTCAATCCGTCAGAAAAAACTTCTTTATAAATTAAAGATAATCAATTCGTTCGCAAAAAATAAAATGCGGCCGGAATGGTTGATATTTACGGTTCTGCCGATTTTGCCTCCGGACCTTCGACCAATGGTGGCGCTTGACGGCGGCCGTTACGCCACGTCTGACCTTAATGACCTTTATCGGAGAGTGATAAATCGCAACAATCGCTTAAAGAAGCTTTTGGAAATCAAAGCGCCGGAAATTATTGTTACTAATGAAAAAAGAATGTTGCAGGAAGCTGTTGACTCTTTGATTGATAATTCTGCTCGTTTTGGCAGTCAGCAGCAAATGTCGTCTCAGCGTCGGCCACTTAAATCTTTGGCTGATATTCTCAAAGGAAAAGAGGGCCGTTTCCGTCAGAATTTACTTGGCAAGCGTGTTGATTATTCGGGGCGTTCGGTTATTGTTGTCGGTCCGGAATTGCCGCTTGACACTTGCGGTTTGCCGAAAAAAATGGCCTTAGAACTTTTCAAGCCGTTTGTCATCAGTGAGATAATTAAAAGGGGTATGGCTTATAACATCAGAAATGCCAATCGTTTAATAGATACCGCCACTCCGGAAATTTGGGGAATTTTGGAAGAAGTCATAAAAGACAAAAAAGTTTTGCTTAACAGAGCGCCGACTTTGCATCGTTTAGGCATTCAAGCCTTTAAGCCGATTTTAATAGAAGATTTGGCGATAAGGATTCCGCCAATGGTTTGCACGGCTTTTAACGCGGACTTTGATGGCGACCAGATGGCTGTTCATTTGCCGCTTTCTGAGGAAGCTCAAAAAGAAGCTTCTGAATTAATGCTTGCTTCCGGCAATATTTTAAAGCCGGCGAATGGCGACCCAGTTGCTCAGCCGACCCAAGATATTGTTTTGGGCTGTTATTTTTTGACGCGGATAAAAGATGAAAATGAAAAAGAAACTAAAAAAATGAAAACTTTTTTTAGTCCGGAAGAGGCAATCATGGCTTGTGAATTCGATAGTGTTAAAATTAACGAATTGATTAAGGTGAGATTGCCGGAAATAGAAGAATTAATAGCGACTAGCGTCGGCAGATTGATTTTTAATAAAATTGTTCCGGAGGATTTCGGGTTCGTCAATAAAACGATGGACAATAAAGAGCTCGGGAAATTCCTTTCCGGCCTTATAGACAAATACGGGTTGAAAGATATCTGGAAGATTTTGGATGAAATTAAAAAATTAGGATTTAAATATTCGGCTTATTCCGGCGTGAGTTGGGGAATGAATGATTTAATTGTTCCTTTGGGAAAAAATAAAATTGTAAGCGTGGCGGAAAAGGAAGTGAATAATATTAAAGAACAATTTGAAGAAGGCCTTTTAACCGATGCCGAGCGTCACACGAAAATTATCAGTATTTGGGATAAGGCTAAAGATGAAATCGCTAAAGTAGTGCCGAAGACCCTTGACCCTAATGGTTCAGTTTATTCAATTATTAATTCCGGAAGCCGTGGTTCGTGGTCTCAGCCGATTCAAATGATGGGTATGAAAGGATTAGTGGCGAATCCGCAGGGAGAAACGATTGAATTGCCAATTAAGTCGTCTTACAAAGAAGGATTAAGCGTTTTGGAGTTTTTCATTAACACGCACGGCGCCAGAAAGGGATTAACCGACACAGCGTTGAAAACCGCTCAGGCGGGATATTTGACCAGGCGTTTAGTTGACGTTTCTCAAGATTTAATAATTAGGGAAGAGGATTGCAAAACGATAAAGGGCAGAACTATTGTCCGCAAGGACGGCGATGATTACGGCGTTTCTTTCAGCCAGAGAATTTTCGGAAGAGCCGGTCTTAACGATATTAAAGTCGGAAATAAAGTTTTGGTTAAGGTCGGAGAAATTATAAGCCGACAAGTCGCTCAAGCAATTGAAAATTCTTCAATTAGTCAGGTGGAAGTGAGATCGCCGATGGAATGTAAAGCGGCTTCGGGTATTTGCTCAAAATGCTATGGATATGATTTGTCAAAAACTCGGCCGATTGAAATCGGCGAAGCAGTCGGTGTAGTAGCGGCTCAATCAATCGGAGAGCCGGGCACCCAGCTTACCTTAAGGACATTCCATACCGGAGGCGTGGCGGGTGTTGATATTACTCATGGTTTGCAAAGAATCCAGGAATTGTTTGAAGTCCGCATTCCAAAAGGAAAAGCGTATTTGGCGGAAGCGGATGGCGTAATTGAAGACATTGAACAGCGTAAAAACCTTAAAGTGATTTTATTGAAAATCGTTGATAAAAAGAAAAAGGCGAAGATTGTTGAATATTCGGTGGCGTCAGCGGCGGCAATTTTTATTAAACCGAAAGACCGCGTTTCCATCGGCGACCAGCTTTGTGAAGGAAGTATTGATTTACAGGAACTTTTTAAATTTAAAGGGAAAGAAACAACTGAACGTTATATTATAAATGAAGTGCAGAGGATATATGCTTCTGAAGGAAGCGCTATCAACGACAAACATTTGGAAATAATCGTTAAACAAATGTTCTCGCGTGTGATGATTAAGGAATCTGGCGACACAAATTTTGTCCCAGGAGAAATAATAGAAAAAGGTATTTTAATGGAAGCTAATAGAGAAATGAAAAAGAAAGGCAAAAATCCGTCCTTGGCAAAACAGCTTTTAATGGGAATCACAAAAGTTTCTCTTACCACTTCCAGCTTCTTGTCAGCAGCGTCTTTCCAGGAAACGGCGCGTGTGCTTGTTGCGGCTGCCAGTGAAGCCAAAGAAGATAAATTAAAAGGATTAAAAGAAAGCGTTATTATCGGCAGATTGATTCCGGCGGGCACGGGGATGAAAAAATTAGATTAGTGTTGGTTTTTTACCCTCAACTTGAATTTTTGTCAGTTTTAATTTTCCTTCCACAATTTTTGATTCTAAAATTTTTACGCGCTTATTGTTTATAAAAGTGAAAGTTCCGGGTTCCGGGTTTAGGGCCCGGATTTTTTGTTCTATCTCAAGCGCGATTTTTCCGCCTTTATTTTGCGCTTTTTCCAAATCATCGGGTTTTATAAAGGCGTCTTTGATTGCGATTTTTTTTGTGTAAGTGACTTGCGATTCGTTTTGCATGGTCGCATTTTTAATTTTTTCCTCAATATTCGGTAGAGTTTCAATTAATAAATCTGCGCTTAATTCCGCCAAGGCGTTATATAATTTTGAAAATTGAAAATTGGAAATTGGAAATTCCAATTCTCGCTTTGCGAGAATTGGTCCATGGTCTATTTTTTCGTCCATTAAATAAAGAGTTGTTCCGGTTATTTCGTCGCCGTTCAAAATCGCGTTTTGAATAGGAGAAGCGCCACGATATTTCGGTAGAAGCGAAGGATGGACGCCGATTGTCCCAAGTTGCGGAATTTTCAAAATTTCTTTGGGGATTATTTGGCTATAGGCCGCAACTATAGCGAAATCAGGCTTGATTTCGTCAATTTCCAATTTCCAATTTCCAATTTCCAAATTTTTTAGTTGAAAAACTTTGATATTATATTTTTGCGCTATAAGTTTTATTTCTGGCGCAGTAATTATTTTTTTTCTGCCAACCGGTTTGTCGGGATTGCAAATAACAGCCGAAGGGATATGGCCGGCTTTGATAAGTTTTTCTAAAATTATGGCGGCAAATTTAGGAGTGCCGAAAAATATGTATCGCATAGTAATCAGGAACTAGTAATTAGTAACTAGGAGATAAATTTTATTAAGCCCTGTTTTCTATTTACTGTTTACTAGTTATTTTGTATATCTTATTTATTTTATCTATAAATAAAATTCCGTTTAAATGGTCTATTTCGTGTTGGAAAACTCTGGCGGTTAACCCTTCAGCTTTGATTTTTATTTTACGGCCATTTTTATCTTGACCGGTTGCGGTTATTTTAAAAGAGCGTTTCACTCCGCCGTGGATTCCGGGAACACTTAAACATCCTTCTTCAATAATTTCCGTTTGTTTAGAGAATTTTATTATTTCCGGATTAAAAATTGCGTAAAATTTCGCTTCATCGGGCGACGGCATGATGATTTTATTTTTTTCGTCCCGTTTCAGCGGTTTCTCCGGAATCAAAGCGACAAACATTTTTAAATTTAATCCAATTTGATTTGCGGAAAGTCCGATGCCGTTGGCTTGGAGCATTATTTCTTTCATTTTTTTGATCAAGTCATTTATTTCTTTTTTGGTAAATTTAGCGAAGTCAAAATCAGCGGTTTTGGTCCGCAAAAATTTCTCCTCTTTTTTGTCGTTGACGATCAATATCTTCATTGTTATTATTAAAACAAGCAAAAGTGTTAAAGTCAATTAAGTATTATCCGCAAACACTTCGTCTTTAAACGAGTTGTACGAAAT
>CAYOSD010000036.1:0-4921 GCA_964406565.1 uncultured Candidatus Saccharibacteria bacterium
TATAATTTATAAGAATTCCGAGCATTGTTTACACTCTGCAATGTAAAATATAAAGTTTTTTCAACCCGCTCACGCCCCTCCGCTCGCGAGCGGAGGGGCTGCGCTTCCGTTAAGGTTTTAAAAACTTTATATTTTCCATTGCAGATATATTAGAATTAGAATATGTTATTTTCCAGCAGATTGTCTTGAAGAACGTCCCGCAGCCCCGACGGGCTTGGTTCTGCCGAAGGCGAACCGTCGGGGCGAGGGTGAAGAAATTTTTGCCGCTGGAGCAAAAATATTCTGGTTCTAAAAGGCAATCTGCTGGAAAATGTAAATAACGCTCGGAATTCTTACATTATCATACAAACATGGAAACATTGTTGTTTCAATACTTGCTTTTATGGAAGCCTTTGGGCTATTTTTTAATTTTTATCGGACTGGCGCTTGAAGGAGACGCTGCATTGTTTATCGCTTCGTTCTTAACCTATCATAGATTTTTTGATATCGGAAAATTTTTTTTAGCCGCTTTCAGCGGTTCTATGGTCGGCGATGTTCTTTGGTATTGGCTCGGCTATAAAATAAACCACTCATCATCTTTTATAAACAAAATAACCAATCGCATAAAATTCGCCGATGACCATTTAATTAACAGGCTGTCGCGCACAATTTTTATCTCAAAATTTATTTACGGCACTCATCATCTCGCCATACTTCGCGCTGGCATCCTGAATATCGATTTAAAAAAAATAATTAAATATAATTTTCTTCCGACTTTGATTTGGATTTTACTCATTGGCGGTTTGGGATATTTATTCGGCGCGTCTTTTATTCTTATTAAAAAATATGTGCGGTTTGTTGAAATAGGTCTGCTTATCGCTCTCGCGCTTTTCTTTATTATTGAAAGATTTATCAAGAAACGCTCGGAAAAAAAATTATAAATTGACAAAATTTATTTTAACGGCGACAATAATGCAATGGAAAATGAAAATTTAAAAACCGAAAATAATAAAGACTATCTCTTGCCCGCCAGTATTGTTATCGCCGCTTTATTGATTGCCGGCGCTTGGATTTACACCGCTGGTCTTAAAAACATTGAACCGAAAAAATCTAGTCAAGAATTGGGGAAAATAGCCCCGAATATAGAAAATGTAAAACTCGTGAGCGCCGATGACCACATCTTCGGCAATCCTAACGCCGAAATAAAAATCATTGAATTTTCAGATATGGAATGTCCATTTTGCAAAAGATTCCACGCGACAATGAAACAAGTAATAAATGAATACGGCGACAAAGTAGCGTGGATTTATCGACACTTCCCGCTTGAACAACTTCATCCGCAAGCGAAAAAATCCGCGATTGCTTCGGAATGCGCGACGGAAATCGGCGGAAACAACGCTTTTTGGCGATATCTTGACCAATATATGGACCTGGAAGAAATCGTTTCCGAAGCATCTTTTTCTCAAATAGCCGAAAATATCGGGCTTAACCGCAATCAATTTAAAACCTGCTTAAACAGCGATAAATTTAACGATAAAATAGATTCTTATATCCAAGATGCGGCGAATTCCGGCGCTCAAGGAACGCCGTATAGCGTTATTATTAATAAAAACAATAAAAAAACTTCCATTAACGGCGCCTTGCCTTTTGAAGACTTTAAAGACCAATATGGCGAAACGCAAAAAGGTGTAAAATCTCTTATTGAAGAAGCGCTATTAAATTGAATTATGAATCCCCCACATAAATATTTATGTGGGGGATGAATTAAGAATTATGAATTATGAAATTAACGAACCTTAAAAATTCCGACCCGGAAATTTACAAACTTATTGTTGCCGAAGACAAACGGCAAAAAGAAACAATAAACCTGATTGCTTCGGAAAATTTTGTTTCCGAAAGCGTTTTAGAAGCACTGGGTTCAGTTTTCACTAATAAATACAGCGAAGGTTATCCAGAAGCGCGTTATTACGGCGGTAATCAATTCGCCGATAAACTGGAAAAAATTTGCCAAGAACGCGCCCTTAAATTATTCATCCGCCAGCCGGCGAATCGTTACAAATGGTCTGTTAATGTTCAACCATATTCCGGTTCTCCGGCAAATCTGGCAGTTTTTTTGGCATTAATTCCTGTCAGAGGGAAAATTATGGGAATGCGACTTGATATGGGCGGACACCTTACACACGGCCATAAAGCCAGCGTCACCGGCAAACTTTGGAAACAAATTTCTTATGACGTCAACCCAAAAACCGAACAATTAAATTACAATGAAATTCTACGAATAGCCAAAAAAGAAAAACCAAAATTGATTATCTGTGGATATACTGCTTATTCGCGAATTATTGATTTTAAAAAATTCCGGAAAATCGCTGATACTGTTAATGCGTATTTAATGGTAGATATGTCGCACTTCGCCGGCTTGGTCGCCGGAGGCGTTTATCCTTCTCCTTTTAAATACGCCGATATCATCACGACGACAACGCACAAAACTCTGCGAGGACCAAGAGCCGCGCTTATATTTTCCAAAAAAAACGTATTTCATCTTCTTAACGATCGTGGGCATGATGAAATAAGAAAAAAACAAAAAAAATCTATTTCTAAATTAATCAATAAATCTATTTTCCCGGGCTTGCAAGGCGGGCCACATATGAACCAAATTGCTTCGGTCGCCGTAGCTTTAGCGGAGGCGACCCGCCCGATTTTTAAAAAATATAGCCAGCAAATAATAAAAAACGCTAAAACGCTCGCTATGGAAATGCAAAAATTCGGCTGGCGGATTATTTCCGGCGGGACTGATACGCATTTATTTTTAATGGACACGTGGTCGGCCGGAATCAGCGGAAAAACAGCCGAAATCGCGCTTGAAAAAACCGGCATAATTGTTAATAAAAACACGATTCCGTTTGATAAAAGAAATCCCATTGACCCGTCCGGAATAAGAATTGGCACAGCAGCAATCACCAGCCAAGGATTGAAAGAAAAAGATATGATAAAAATCGCCAAAAAAATTGATATAATTTTGAAAAAGATTGACCCCACACATAAAAATTTATGTGTGGGATTGACAAAGCATAAAAATTATGTTAGGTTGAAATAAAATTTGCAGTAAATTTATAAAAAAATAAGGAGGTTTTTATGAATGAAAATAGTTGGCTTTGTCCTTGCGGCGAATGGAATAGGCCTGATGCTTCGCATTGCGAAGAATGTGGCCTAAAAGAAGAAGGGAACCACCAAATGTGGACGCCAGATGGATTTGTGTGTCCACACTGCGGGACATCAAATCCTGACGGTCACAATAAATGCGGCAATTGTGACCAAAATCCATACGTTATGCCGCCCGCAGACGCAAAATTAACAAAAGAGCAATTGTTAATTTTGCGAGCGGCAACGCGCCGCTTCGTATTAACATAGGCTTAAAGATTTCTGTCTTTAAGCCTATTTATTTTCCACGTTTTCTAAAATCTTTTCCACGATTTTTTTCTCATCCCACGGAATTTTTTTATTATTTTCAACACACATTGACGATTCTCCGCCTTTGCCAGTCAAAATAACAACATCTTCTTTTCGCGCCAAAGACAGCGCTTTTTTAATAGCTTCTTGACGGTCAATAATTTTATAATAATTTTTTGGAATTTGAAATTTAGAATTTGGAATTTGTGAAAATCCAGCTGTAATATCGTCTAAGATATTAACTGGATTTTCATTATATGGGTCTTCGTTCGTTAAAATAATCTCATCGCAATATTGAGCCGCGATTTCACCCATTTTCGGCCTTTTCCACTTATCCCTGCCTCCGCCCTGCGCCCCCAAAAGACATATTAATTTGGATTTAGGATTTAGGATTTTAGATTTAAGATTTTTAATAGTTTTATAAACTGCTTCCAAACTTACCGGTTCATGGGCATAATCAACAATCACTGTAAAATCCTGCCCTTTATAAATTAGTTCCATTCTGCCAGCTGGCGGTTTTGCTTGTGCCAGCGCTTCTTTTATTTTTTCAATTGGAATATTTTGCGACAAAACGACACAAATCGCCGCTGCGGCGTTATAAACATTAAACTCCCCGATTAGCGGCATTTCAATTTTAATATTATTACATTTCAACTGCGATAGCAGTTGAAATGTAATTTCAAATTCTGTTTTATTAGAAAATAATTCAATATTTAAAATTTGTAATTTATTTAAAAATTGAAAATTAGAAATTGAAAATTTTATCCCATATCCATATTTATTTTTAATTTCCGGCTTTAAAAAATATTCAATGTTTTCATCATCTAAATTATAAACCCCCACACTATTTTCTTTCTTGCCCCCACACCATAAATTTTGGAAATTTTGGTGTGGGGGTGAAGCCACTTTTTCAAATAATTTTACTTTCGCGTTCCGATAATTTTCAAAACCACCATGCCGTTCAATGTGTTCCGGCGATAAATTGGTAAAAACCGCAACATCATAATCAATAAACCGATGACGATATTGAAGAATGCCCTCAGAAGAAGTTTCCACCACCGCGTATTCGCATTTTTCTTTAACCATTTGCTTTAATAATTTTTGCAACTGAAATCTGCCAAGCATTGTTTGTTTTGTTTCATTTTTCCATTCTTTATCGCCTATCCGAAAATTTACCGTTGTCGCCATCCCGGTTTTATGACCGCTAAAATTCAAAATCTGAGCGATTAAATTACAAGTAGTTGTTTTCCCCTTGGTACCAGTAACGCCGATAACTTTCATTTTGTGAGACGGAAAATCGTAGAAAAAAGCGGCTAAAAAAGCCAGCGCGAAATGATAAATCGGCTGAAAAAACTTAAATATAAAAGATGGAATTATTTTTTTAAAAAAAAATAAAATATTATTCATAAATCTTAAATCCTAAATCATAAATCATTTACAAATAGTCTTCCGGATTAATAATTACGCCGATAGGCACTAATCCTTTTGCCGGCGG
>CAYOSD010000037.1:0-4910 GCA_964406565.1 uncultured Candidatus Saccharibacteria bacterium
GTTTATATTATTTTAGAATAAATGTAAATATCCCAATCTTTGAAGGGTGAGGGATTAAACAAAAACAGCTCAAAAATCAATCCCCCACATAAAATTTATGTGGGGGATCAAGGGCTGTTTTATTTATTTTAAATTAAATTAGAAATCGTTCGTGCCCGGCAAAATTGTTAAACTGGTTCCAACTTCGTATAAAGTTGTGTGATTGCCGCCATCTTTCGCTCTTTTATCGTCTGTCGATGTAAAAGCGTCGCTTTCCAATGCTGCGTCTATTTCAAAACCCATTGGCGTAGAACTGCAAGTGTAGCGATATACCAAATCAGTATTAGCTATTGCGCTTAAGCTGGTAATGGTATTTGACGGATCAATCGGGAAGCTGGAAATCGGAGAACCTCCGACCAAACTGCTTAAATTGACCGGTATCCATCCAGTGCCGTCAACTTCTCCTAATTCAGCCGCGGTCGCTGTGCTGGTCGCCGCTTCAGAGCCGGCAACGGAAGTGTCAGTTACGCCGTTAAGGCTGTACCAGACATTTGAAGCGCAAGAACCATAAGCATCAATAACCGGAGACGATACACTTGTCAAATAAATACCCAACGCTGTTTTAATCGTTGACAAGTCGCTGATTCTTTGTGAATCCCTTGCTTTTTTCAATGTTTCCGCCGGATTGAGCAAGAAAATAACAATCGCGCCCAAAATCGCCAAAATCGCGATAACAATTAAAAGTTCAAGCAACGTAAATCCCTTTTTTGTTTTATTGTTTATAATTTTTTTATTAACTTAATCGACCTTTTCTCATATTTTCTAATCTTACATATATTTTTTTGATTTTTTAATAATCTCTTCAATATCAACATCCGCTTTGATTATATATTCCGCGGCGCCCATTTCTTTGCCCTTTTTAATATCGCTTTCTTGGCCGAGATTGGAAAGAATAATCACCGGAATATTTTTCCATTTTTCATTCTCTTTAATTTCTTTTAAAACTTCAAAACCGCTTTTTTTTCGGAATCATTAAATCAAGAAGCACTAAATTCGGCGCTTCGTTCTTTTTCAGATAATCAATAGCCGCTTCGCCGTCAGTAACCGATTGAACATTCAAATTTTCTTTTTCAAATTTAATGGCGTAAGCTCTGGAAAACAAAGAAGTCATCTTCAACTATTAAAATTGTTTTTTTATTGTCCATAACAAATTTTTATTTTATATTACGCGTTCGCGACATTCTTAATAATATCGTCCAATTTCATTTCGTTTTTCACTATGTAATCCAAAATTCCCATTGCTTTCGCTCTTTCTTTCATTTCGTCACTTCCGGAGGCGGAAACGATAATCACTTTTTTATCTTTCCAATCTGGATTGTCTCGGATTATTTTTAAAAATTCAATGCCGTTTATTTTGGGTAATTTCAAATCAAGCCATATCAAATCAACACTTTCTTTTTTTAGAATATCCATTGCTTCTTCCGCTGAATTGGAAATAAGAGCCGTCATTCCTTGGCGTTCTAATTTGAATTTAATCGCTTCGGAAAGAGGCTTTTCGTCTTCAACAACTAAAATTTTTTTTATTTTGTGTTTCGGTCATAATTTTTTATATTGCGTTTATTATATCATATTTTATCAAATTCTGTCATTAAATTGTTGAAATTATTATTCAGGTCGTTGATTGCCCGCGCTTCATCGTTAATTTTTTCAATCAAGTCCGCTATTTTATCATTGGCATTTTTTTCCTTTTCCAAAAATTTCGCCTGTAAAATTTCCAGAAGTTTTATCAGATAATCGTTATATGTAATAAGACGGCTGATTAAAGTGGTTTCCGAGCTGATTGCTTGAATGGCGATTTGTCCGGCAACGGCCGGCGATATTTGTGAAACGTTTTTCGCCATTATTTCCAGTTTGGTTGATAAACTTATGGCGTTTTCGCGCGCTTCGCGGTTGTTGTTCAATTCTTCCGAGATTAAATTAAGCGCTTCCGTATATTCTTTATTTTTATCAAGGTCGGATATTTTTTTTATATTTTCGGCAGTGCGGCCGGAAATATCAATAATGTCTTTGGCGATAAGAGAGGCCTCTTGTCGGGCTTCCAAAAATTCTTTCGGCGTATTTTTTGTTTCGGGAGTAAAAGTTTTGACGATTAATCCAACCGCCGCGACAATCAGCAGAAAAATAATTAAAATCCGCATTCGGCGAGGGATTTTAAAATACAGGTTTTTAATCATATTAAGCATATTAAATTATTACGCGAATTCTTGAAAAAAGCAATAAAATGGATATAATAGAGTAATCGCGAATAATGCGAATATTATTTAAAATAATGCTCTTATTGAACTCTTACACTCTACTTTATATAATATAATAGATGAATCAATTTAAAAAAGAGGCATTAAAATTACGAAGAGCTGGCTATTCTTACACTATGATAAGAGAGAAGTTGGGGGTTTCAAAGAGTACTTTAAGCAACTGGCTGATAAATATTCCATTTAGACCCAATAGAGAGGTTATAAAAAAAATCGGTCAAGCAAAATTAAAATCAGCGCTTTATAAACAGAATATGAAATTTGAAGATATGGCAAGAATGAAAAAAGAGGCGGCAGAAGAAGTCGGGAAATTATCTAAAAGAGATATATTTATGTTGGGCATAGGTTTATATATTGGCGAAGGTTCAAAAGCAATTGAAGAAATAAGAATTGTAAACTCAGATCCAATAATTATAAAGCTCGCCATTAAATGGCTTAAAAAATTTTGTAAATTAGAAAAAAAACATTTTAAAATAGCTATTCATGGCTATCCAGATCATAATATAAATAAACTTATCGCTTTTTGGTCTAAAGAAACTGATTTATTGATTGAACAATTTGGTAAAACTATAATAGACACGCGTAAAAATAAATCTTTGTTTAAAAAAAGAAAATTGCCGTATGGAACAGCTCATTTATATGTTAAAAGTTGTGGAACGCTTTCTCCGGGAATAAGAAGTTTGCATAGAAAAATAATGGGGTGGATTAAAGTATCGGTAAGTCAAATATAAATTTGCGGGTGTTGTATAGTGGCAATACGCGACCCTTCCAAGGTCGAGCCGTGGGTTCGATTCCCATCACCCGCTCAATTCTCCTTGGGCGCGATTTCTTTTATTGAGTCTTTGATTGGATTTTGTTTGATTTACAAGATTTTTGAGATCAGCACCGCCAAACCAAAAATAGCGCAAGGCCAACCACAACAGCCGCAGAACCCGCAACAGCCGCGAAGCCCGCAAATTTAAATTGATTTAATTTGTAAAAAATCTCCGCCCATTACGGCGGAGATTTTTTATAGTTTAGACATTATACCAAAAAATTCGGACTTATTTCTAATATAATCCGGAAGGTAATATTTTTATATAAAAATATAGCGCTATTAATTAACTAATTTTTCATCTTTCACAACAAACAAACTCAGAAGAAAAGTGGTAATTCCTGAAAAAACTAAAATTGAAATAAGAGCATAAATAGGACTTTGCCAAAAAATTAAAGGCACTAATAGAATAATAGAAGAAAAACGGCCAATATGTAGATAAACCTCCCTATTCATTATTCTATTAGCAATATCATTAGTGGACCATCTAAAAAACCCCGAATCAAGAGAAATGGATAAAAGTCCTCCAAAAATCCCTCCCATAGTTTGAAAAGCTGTTATTGAAACAAAAGATGAAACAAAAGCTCTTAAAATCATTGATGCTCCGTGTCCAGCGGCCCCGATTTTTACAATTTTGTAAGAACCATTTTTGTCTGTATTCTTGCCGCTCCAATATCCAATATAAGCATAGGCAATATTGGAAAAAAGATACAAAATACCGATGGAAATTAATTTAACCGATAAATAAAAAAGAAGTAAGGGCCAAACAAACCCCGTGGCGGCATGCCCAAGCCCTTGAATTACAAAAATAATATTTTTATTTTTGTTTTTTTTATCAATTATTTTGTCTATATTTAGGTCAATTTTTATATTTTTTATATTTTTAGAAAAAAATAAAATAAATGAAGCTATTAGAAGAAGAATAACGCTAACTAAAAATGCAATATTATAACTAAAGTTTGTTATTAAAACACTTCCAAGAAAAGGACTCGCTACGGCAGCGACAACCGGAATACCGCTAATAATCCCGAGTTTGCTTCCGATCTCTTCTTTTTTAATAGAATTAATAAAATATATATGGTGAGCTATCCAATAAAGCCCGACTGCTAAAACATTTAAAAATCCTACCATAAAGAGAAAATAAATTCCGCCAAAAAAAGAAATAATCGCATTATTATAAAAAAGCACAATATAAAATGCTATATTATAAAAAATAACTAACTATCAAGGTTTTTTTAACTCCCCAAATATTAATTCTTTTCAAAATAAAAAAACACAAAGGAAGCGTAAAAATAAAAATACCAAACTCAAATAAAACGATGTAAAAAAGAGAAAAACCGATTTTTATCAAAAATATTGGGACAAAAAGAGAAATCATTGAGAGGGCTAATAACCTCAAAACATCGGAGATAAGTAAATCCGTATATTTATCTTTTAAAAATTTTCCGAGACGAAGATGTTTTTCAATTTGTTGCTCGTGGTAATATTTATCCATTTTAGTTTTTATTATTTATTTAAAATTATTTTATTTTTTTATTTCGCCACTCCTCTATCATATTCAAAAATTTCAAAGAGTTTTTTTGAACCAGCATTTTGTGAAAGAGTTTTAGATTAATTGGTAAATAAAATGGCAACAATTACTTGTAAAGTTATAATCTATCACAAGAAAGCCAAAAGAACAATTACCTGCGCTGTAGTATAATGCATACATATTCGCCCCGAATTTCACCAAAAAAAAACGGACAAGTATCAAACCGTAAAAAATCTCCGTCTGTTGTGGCGGAGATTTTTTATATTTTGGGATA
>CAYOSD010000038.1:0-2191 GCA_964406565.1 uncultured Candidatus Saccharibacteria bacterium
CGCATCCGCAATCAACCAATCTGTATCAGATATGCCCCGAATGCTTGGGTTTCCAGACACTCTTCCAACTTTCATTGCTATACCAGAAGATGTCGAAACTTCTAACTTTGCACTTGGCGCCGGCGTCCCGATGCCGACGTTGCCGGTGTTATAATAAATATCCGTTGACGAAGCTGTCCATAATCCTTCCCCTAAATTTGCCCAAGCATTGTTTTTATACCCCCGAAAAGTGCTGGAAGCGGTATTATAATAAATTGAACCGTTTTGAACATCAGTGCTCGGGTCGTTTGATAATTGCCCTAAATTTAAAAGATTGCTAGTTGAAATAAGATTAGAAATAAAAATATTTTTCCAACGTTGATCACCTGCAAAATAACCGATTTCATAAGTATTATCCGCGCCCGGCAAAAGATTAGAATCAAAAGTGGCGGCTGAAACCCTGGCGATGGCGGTTCTTAAACTCCGCGAAACTCTTGAATCCGGATTTTGAGAATTGTAAGTTAATTGAATATCAACGCCCACTGTGTCCTGTCCCGGATATTGCGTATATTTCGTGAATTTAAGATTATCTGCTAAAACCCTGCTATTCGTTAAATCAGATACTCTTTGATATCCCCCTCTGCCTTCGGACATTTTGATAATATTGTCTTCCGCGTAAATGACTATTGGGTCTCGCGCCGAAGAATCAGTTTCACTGGAATCTTTCATCCTTAAAACTAGCCGTGTTTGCTGGGAGCCAATAGTGTCGTCGGTATCCATATTTGTTGAACTGGAATTAACGATAATCGCGCTTGATTCTCTTGTGAGCCGCTGAATCGTCTGTAAAATAAAATTAAGTTGGCTAGTGGCCTCGGCGGAAGCCGATTCCCTTTGATTAACTCTAAGAGTAGTTGTCAAAATACCAATCATCAAACCGGAAACAACGGCAAAGATGCCGGTGTAAACCAATAATTCGACGAGAGTGAAAGCATTTTTTTTATAAAATTTCATTGTTATTTATAATTATTATAATGATTATAAATTTTATAATAGTTATAATATTATACATCATTTTTATTTTTCATCAATCCCTTTGCCCATTCATCCATTTCCTTATTTCTTCTTTGCTCTTTCTTTAATTGTTCCATCAGCCACTTTTGGCGAAAAGACATTGTATCTTTTTTGACCATATTTTGTTCCAGCCATTTAATTTTATTATCAATCATAGCGTTTGTTTGATTAATAAGACAAACCATCGCATTTGCCGCCTTTTCCATATTATCCAGATAAGATTTATAAAGATTATATATTTTATAATAATTATCGTTATTATAATGATTATAATCGTTATTATCATTAATTTTATAAACCAAATTTCTTACTTTTTTCGCTTCAATATTTTCCCTATCCCATAAAGGCAAATTTCTTTGCCTCAAAAAATCAAGATAATCCTCCAAAAGTTCTTCTTGACTGCCTCTGGCGATTTTAAGAAGTTTCAATTTTCCGGAAAAATCTTTTTGAGCGTATCCTTCTGAAATATTTTGCTTGCCGGAACGGGCGGCTTGTTCCATTTGGTCTTTGGTGCGGGATTTAAAATCAATATAATTTTTACAAAATTTCATTGTAAAATCATATATGATTTTTGTTTGGATGTAAGCGGAAAGCCCTTTGTATCCCTGATTCTCAATCATAGATTTTTTATAATTATTATAATGGTTATAAATTTTATAATAGTTATAATTATTTGTTATAAAATATTAAAAACCTTTATGGTGTTTTCTGTTGTTTGTTCCGCCACTTTCTCCAATGAAACGCCTTTTATCTCCGCCATCTTTTGAGCGGTTTCAATAATATAAGCCGGTTCGTTTCTTTTGCCTCTGTGCGACAATGGCGCCACATACGGCGCGTCAGTTTCCAAAAGAATTTTCTCCAAAGGAATGTATTTTATTATTTCATCAAAATCCCTGTTATGAGTTATCAAACCGTTGAAAGTAAAATAAAATCTCATTTCCAAAAGTTTTTTAGCGTCTTCAAGCGAGCCGGTGAAGAAGTGAATAATATCAGATTGAACATTTAACCTTTGACCTTTAACATTTGACTCAAGAATTTCAATTAAATCATCAAACGCCTCACGACAATGAATCATCAACGGCTTACCGACTTCTTTCGCCAACTCTATGTGTTTTATAAAAATTTCTTTTTGTTTTTCTTT
>CAYOSD010000038.1:2291-4617 GCA_964406565.1 uncultured Candidatus Saccharibacteria bacterium
CATTTTATCCGGATATTTTTTTGCCAATTCAACGGCTTTCAAAGAACTGTTTTTATCGGCTCCCACATTAATAACGCCTATATTGGCATCAAAAATTCTTTGAATAACCTCTTCTCTGTCTTTATTAAAATCAGGCGATTGAAGATGAGTGTGAGCGTCAAAAAATTTAAACATAAATTATTTACTTCTGCCTTTTTCGGACAGCCCAATCTTCTATGAGTTCTTCTATTATAACGGCTGACGGCACGGATAAAACCAAGCCCACAAATCCCGCTAATTGAGAACCGGCCAATAAAGAAAACACCACCACAACCGGATGAAGGCCGATTGTTTTTCGCATCACCACCGGCACCAATAAATGGCTTTCCATTTGCTGGATTATCACGAAAAGCACCACCACGGAAATTCCTAATGTCCATGATTGGGATATCGCGACTAAAAACGCCAAAACGCCAGTGAACACCGGACCCACTATAGGCACCATTTCCAAAATTCCAGCCATAATGCCCAAGAATAAACTGTAATCAACGCCCAAAATCAATAATCCAATAAAAGTAGTGGCGCCAACCGCCAAGCTTAACACAAGCTGTCCCTGTAACCAAAGACCCATTTTCCGCCTGACGCGAATATAAACATCAATTACATATTCTTCCCACGTCAAGGGCAAAATTGCCCTTAAAAATTTTTCCACTCCGTCGCGACTCACCGATAAATAAAATGAAAGAATAAAAACCGATATTAAAAAAATTATACCGCCAAAAATTCTTGATATTAAGCCTAAGAAAGACGCGCTTCCGGAAAACAGCGCATCCGTAAAATCGCCCAAATTCGCTTCAATGCCTTTGATTGTCTGCCCTGAAATACCGAGAGAAGAACGCACTGTGGATAAAGAAGAACTTTCAAAGCCCGTAAAAAGCCCCTTAAATTCAACAAGCGCGATTGGAACGACCACATATAAAAGCGCGGCTAAAACTCCGACAACCGAAAGGAATATAAGTAATGTGCCGATAATTCTGGGAATTTTCTTTTTTTCCAAATAAGTGATGGGCGCGTCCAATGCCGATGAAATAATCAGCGCCAAAAAAAGAATCACAAAAACTTCTCGTAAATAATAAAGCGCCACGGCGAAAATTAACATAAATAAAACTCGCCATAACGAAAACCAGGATATTTCAAATTGTCGGGTCATTTGATTAAATTAACGAGTTAATGAGTTAGATTAATAATATCATAATTTAAATATTTTCTCAAACCTACTTTTATCTCCGTCTTCGGCGGAAAACGGACCGATAATCGCCAGATTTAATTTATTGTTTTGAAAAATATCATTAGCAACGGCCATAATTTCCTCGGCTTTAACCGCCTGAATTTTTTTCGTCAATTCCGAAGGAGCGGTAATTTTCTTGGTGATAATTTCCTGTCCGCCGAAAAATCCCGCCAAAGCGTCGGATGTTTCTAATCCCAACATCAAATGGCCGGCAAGATGGTCTTTAGCGCGCTGAAGCTCTTTTGCTCCAACCGACTTTCGGCTTAATTTTCTAAATTCTTCAAGTATCGCTTCAATCACCTGTTCAATTTTAGAGTTGTCAATTCCTGCCGATGTTGCCAAAAATCCGTGGTCGCTTAATAAATCCGACTCGGCGCGCACATAATAAGCCGCTCCCATTTCTTCGCGAATTTTTTGAAAAAGACGCGAGCTCATCCCACCACCCAAAATATCCGCCAAAACTTCCAAAGCGTATTTTCTTTTATCAAAAATATCAAAAGCGCGGACTCCTAAAACCAAATGAGTTTGGTCGGTTTTTTTATGTTTCAGTAAAACTTGGGGGGCTTCCTGCTGTTCCATTGTTTTGATTTTTTGAGTTTTCTCTCCTGATCTTATTCCGGAAAAAGCGTTTTCAATTTCCGCGATAACTTTTTTTTCATCAAACTTTCCGGCAACCACCGCGATAGTTGATTGCGCCAAATAATGTTCTTTGCGATATTTTAAAAAATCTTCCTGCGTTATTTTTTTAATAACCTCCTTTCTGCCGGCAATATCCCATCCGGCCGGTTGGTCGCCGTAAAGCAAGCCCGTAAATAATTCTTGGACCCTACGCATCGGCAAATCTTCATACATATTGATTTCCTCAATAATTACGCCGCGCTCTTTATCAATTTCTTGAATATTAAAAACCTGATTAAGATAAATATCGGAGACAACGTCTAAAATAACGTTAAAATTTTCCGGCCGGCCCTTGGCATAATAACCAGTATATTCCTGACCAGTAAAAGCATTATAATTCGCGCCGATGCTGTCCAATTCCGAAGAAATATCAATCGCTTT
>CAYOSD010000039.1:0-4372 GCA_964406565.1 uncultured Candidatus Saccharibacteria bacterium
TTCATATTTCATCTTATCAACGATCGTGGGCATGATGAAATATCATATAATAAAATGGAAAACAGGTATTATTGATTTATGTATAACACTTATCTTTATTTATTTTATCTATAACACTTATCAACGATCGTGAGCGTTTGTTATATATCGCCTTGCGAAGGCGTTAATATTTTTTGGGTGGGGCTTTTTATTTTTTTTAAAATGGATTAAAATCAATAAATATAATGCGAACCCATAAATACATTATGCGAATTATGCGAAGATAATTATTCGCGGCATTTGCATAAATAATTCGCGCGTTTCGCATTGTATTTTATATATGTATGACATCATCACAATCGGCACAGCAACGCGGGATGTTTTTTTATTCAGCCCGCTTTTTAAAGTTTTGCGCGACAAAAGCCATTTGAAAAAAATCGGGTTTGCGACCGGCGAAGCCCAGTGTTTTGCCTTAGGCGGGAAAATAGAAATTGGCAAACCGACTCTTGCCACGGGTGGTGGCGCTACCAATTCCGCGGTGACATTCAGCCGGCAGGGATTGAGAACAGCCGCATTGATAAAAATCGGCGAAGACCAATCTGGCGAAGATATTTTAGAAGAATTAAAAAAAGAAAAAGTAGATGTTTTGTCCTTAAATCTTAAATCCGATCCGCCAGCTGGCGGACTAAATTCTAATAATGGCACCGCTTATTCAACAATTCTTTTGGCTCCGGGTGGCGAAAGAACAATTTTGGTTTATCGCGGCGCTTCCGAAGATTTAACACTTAAAGAAATCTCACTTGATAAGTTAAAATCCAAATGGGTTTATATTTCACCGGGCAAAATGCCACTTGAAGCAATTAATAAAATCTTCAATCATTTTCACAAAAATAAAACTTTTATCGCTTTTAACCCTTCAAAGCATTTTATTGAGATGGGATTAAAAAAATTAAAACCGCTCTTGAAAAAAACGAAAGTGTTTATTCTTAATCGCGAGGAGGCGTCTTATTTGACAGGAGTGGATTATTATAAAGAAAAAGAAATTTTCAAAAAACTTGATGAGGCAGTTAATGGCATTGCCGTGATGACCGACGGACCAAATGGAGTTTTAGTTTCTGATTGTTGTAATATTTATAGAGCCGGAATTTTTCCCTCCAAGGGCGAAGAAAAAAAAGCAATTGATCGCACCGGCGCCGGCGACGCTTTTGGCAGCGGATTCGTGGCGGGTTTGATGCAAACGCGGGAAAAATGCAAAAAAGGATTATGCGGAATTGACAATGTTGAATATGCCATTCGTTTGGGTTCCGCCAACGCCACTTCGGTGATAGAATATATTGGAGCGAAAAAAGGAATTTTGACGAAAAAAGAATTTAAAGAATCAAAACGATGGAGAAATTTAGTAATAAAACAAATAGCCACGAATTATTAAAACAAATTTTTACGAATCGCTAATTATTAATTTGTGATTAGTGGAAATTAGTTTTTTATTGGTGGATATTAGTAAAATAATGAAATCTTACGAAAAAATCGCTCAAATATTGCGCACCGATAAAGACAATATTCGCTTTATAGAAGAGCGGTTTTCGGCTATAACGGGCAAGAAAAATATAATTGACAAAATTGTTGAAGAAAATAAAGCGATAATGAAAAATCGGCTTAACAGTCTCGGTTTGAAAGAAGGCGCGTCCGCCAAAAATATTTATGACGCTTTAATTAAGAAAATCGGCGCGGATAATGATTTATTGACAAAGGCGCTAAGGTTAGATGCGTCGGAAACGCAAGATTGTTCTATTAAGTGCAAGCGCGTTTTGGAAGCCGCCCAGAAGGTTACCGGGACGTCTAAGGGATTTTTTTTAAAAAAAGAGAAGGCAATTGAATTATTAAAAAATCAGCCGCCCAGAAAAATCATTAAGTCTCTCGGCTATCGCGATATTAATGAGGTCTTAGAGAAAGAAGACATTTATGAAATTTTTAGCGCGCTTCGTTTTTTAGAAGACCCGCAATGGCTTAATGAAGTTTTTTTTAAGCAATACGAAAATTTAAAACCGGAAGATTTTGAAGAACGGGAAATCGTTTTAAGGTCGCTGGATGAAAAATGGATTGCGGCTGCTGAAGCATTTGTGAAAAAAAAGTACCACAATATATCTCATTTGAAAGAAATGGGAGTGATTTTTGTGATTCCTATTACGCTTGGTATCGCCGGCGAATTAATGAGGATGTTTATTTTAATTCTTCATTATCTTAACGAAGTTCCTTTTTATTCGAATTTATTTAGAAAATTTGCGGAAGAAGAAAAAACTTTCGCGTCAAAAATAATTTCATTGTTGCGCGGCGATGTATTTGACGAACATTTGGCGAAATCGGATGAAGGAAAATCGCGCTGGATGATTATTCAGAGATACTTGGCAAAAGACGATAAAAACGATTGGCGTTTATTTGAGCCGCATTTGAATCCAGAAGCGCTTCATTGGGAACGCGCGGAAGAAATGTTGGTGAGGGCGGGCGGATTATTCGACGGGTTTTCAAAAGAACTTTCTTTTTGGCAAAATTTGAATTGGGTTGGAGATTATTATAAAAGCGACACTGGCATTGATGTTTTAGCGAGTTTTAATTTAATTGATACGACAATGTCTTTAGTTATGGAAAAAGATATGATAAAGTATTTGTATCACCATCAAGAATCGCTGTGGAATAAAATTTTTGCGGAATATTTCGGCGAGGAAGAAATGGAAAAAAAGATGAAAGAGAATATAATTAAAGGATGGTTTGAAATATGATTTAGTAAACAGGTACTAGTAACTAGTAATTAGGGATTAGAAATTTTTTATTTTTTGTTTCCTAGTTCCTGTTTACTAGTTCCTAGTTACTTATAAAATATGAAAACATTACGTCAAATAATTAAGGAAGCTGAACAATCGCGAACAGCCATTGGGCATTTTAATATTTCCGAATGCGTGGCGTTAAAGGGAATTTTTAAAGCGGCTCAGGAATTGAACCTGCCGGTGATTATCGGTCTTTCCGAAGGCGAACAAAATTTTTTCGGAACAAAAAATGCGGCTTTGATAATAAAAAATTTGCGCCAAGAATTCAATTGGCCGATTTTTATCAATTCCGACCATACGAAATCATTGGAGAAAATAAAAGAAGCGGTTGAGGCCGGGTTTGATTCGGTCCATTTTGATGGCGGCAAATTGCCATTTGAAGAAAACATCAAGAAAACCAAAGAAGTCGTTGAATACGCGAAAAGTATTAACCCTAATATTTTAGTGGAAGCTGAACTTGGATATTTGGGCGCCAGTTCAATGATTTTAAAAGAAATTCCCAAGGGCGCCGCGATTAAAGAAGAAGATTTAACAAAACCGGAACAAGCCGCTCAATTTGTGAAAGAAACGGGGGTTGATTTGTTGGCGCCGGCGGTTGGTAATATTCACGGAATGTTTAAAAACGCGCCCAATCCTCACATTGATTTAGCGAGAATTGGAAAAATAAAAGAATTAGCCGGGGTGCCATTGGTTCTTCACGGCGGTTCGGGTATTCGCGACGAGGAATTTATAAAAGCTATTGATGCCGGCATATCCATTATTCATATCAATACGGAAATAAGATTGGCTTGGCGGCAGGGAATGGAAAAAGCGTTGGCGGAGAATTCTGAAGAAATTACGCCTTATAAAATTTTGCCGGCGGCGATTGAAGAAATTAAAAAAGCAACCGAGAGAAGAATGAGATTGTTTGGGAGAATACTAGACAAATAAAAAAAACCGATTATACTTTTATTACTATGTGAGGTATAAGCATCAATTTTCAATGTTTTTAAATGTTTGATAATTGTGAAATTAAAAATTCAATGAAAATTGAAAATTAGAAATTGAAAATTTTACTTTATTACTATGATTGAATTAAAACGAAGACAAGGGGAATCAATAAGCGTTTTTCTGCATCGCTTTTCAACAAAAATGAAACAAAGCGGAATTTTAATGGAGTCAAAAAAGCGCCGCTATAAAGACCGTCCGATAAGCAAGGCTAAAATAAAACGTTCGGCAATCCATCGGGCAATAAAGAAAAAAGAATATGAAGCGGCAAAGAAAAACTGATAATGATTCAACAAAAGATTAAAGACGATTTAATTGATTTTTTAAAAGCCGGCAAAAGTTTTGAAGCCGGCGTTTTGCGTTTAATATTGTCGGTTTTTAAAAATAAAGAAATTGAAAAAAAAGGTAGACAAGATGGCAATCTTGTCCAGGAAGCGATACTTACAGATGAGGAAGTCGTTGATATTTTGATAAAAGAAGCAAAAAAAAGAAAAGAAGCGGCGGATATTTATAAAAAAGGCGATAGAGAGGATTTGGCGGAAAAAGAAATGAAAGAATTGGGAGTTATTAAGAAATATTTGCCG
>CAYOSD010000040.1:0-4207 GCA_964406565.1 uncultured Candidatus Saccharibacteria bacterium
ATTCGCTGATATGCTCCCCAAAAACCAATCGCGTTTCGCGATTTCGTAAACTTATTGGCGTACCGGTTATGCCCATGAAAGAAGCATTGGGCAAAGCGACCCGGACATTAGCGGCAAATTTCGCATATTGCGAACGATGCGCTTCGTCTGCTATAACTATGATATTTTTTCGGTCGCTTAATTCCTCGTATTCAGTGTCAAACTTTTGGATTGTGGTAAAGATAAGTTCGCCGGCGGCTTCCCGCAACTTCTTTTTCAAATCTTTAATATCTTCTGTTTGTTTTGCATTTGGATAGCCGCTTCTTAGAAATGTTCTATAAAATTGTCCATCAAGATCTCTTCTATCTGTCAAAAATACAAAGGTCGGACTTTTTAATTCTTCCAAACGCTTGGCTTTGTTTGTATAAAATACCATTGATAAAAATTTGCCCGATCCTTGCGTATGCCAAAAAACACCGATTTTTTTATTTCCCCGAGGTTTCGCCGCGCGCAAGGTTTCGTTCACGGCTTTATTTACGCCAAAGTATTGATGATACAAACCCATCTTTTTTGTATATTTGCTCGTATCTCTTTCACTGTCGGCTTCAAAAATAATAAAGTTTTCAATGATATCCAAAAGTCGGGTTTTGTGGAAAATCCCTCGCGTTAAAATTTCAAGCTCGGAAATTCCATCATTTTTTTCATCTTCGCTTTCTATACCCTTCCAAACCGAAAACCACTCCCAAGAAGACGAGATTGTCCCATGCTTCGCCTCCAGCAAATCGCCAATAACAAGAATTTGATTGTATTTAAAAATTTCCGGAATATCCTTTTTGTATTCCTGCAGTTGCTGAAAAGCAGAATAAGTTGTTGCATTTTCAAGCGTCGGATTTTTAAGCTCAAAAATTACCAATGGGATTCCGTTCACAAAAACAACGATATCCGGCCGGCGAACCTTTTCTATTCCTTGAATCGCTAATTGATTGACGACCAGAAATTCATTATTCTGGGGGTTTTCAAAATCATAAATTTTGGCCAACCTTCCTTTTTCCTCGCCGGATTTATCGCGAATGCCAATCTTAACGCCCTGCGTAAGCATTTTATAAATTTCTTTGTTCGCAATCTCTAAGTTTGGATGTTCAACTCTGGTGATGACACGCACGACATCATCAATCGCGGCTTCCGGTAAATCGGGATTCAGACGGCGAATAGATCGCTTTAGCCGTCCAACTAAAACAACCTCGCGAAAATCTTCGCGCTCTCCTAAAACTTGCCCGGGCGCTAAATCCGGTCCAAATTCATAGTCATAGCCCATCTCTTTGAGCCATTCTATAACCGGTTGTTCGGTAAGTGAATTTTCGTTTAAATTTCTACTCATAACTATTTAATTATATTTTCGGTTTCTTAAATTTTTTCTCCGTCAGCTTTATGTCAATCACCCGGTCAAAACGAAATTTGCGGACTTCTTGGCGGTTATGGCAATAGCCCTCGCCGTAAGGCGCGCGCGATTTATACGGATCAATTAAACGCTCGGTAATTCCCGATTCGGTTGAATCATATTTTATCTTAACCGTTTGCCGCTTGGCCACGCCTTGTTTCCAGATTTCGTAAAACTTTTCGTTATAATCAACCGGCACGAAGAAAAAGTCGCCTTCGCCGCCGCCGTCGTCAAATTCTGGCCGATACTCTTCCCTTAAACTTTCCATCGTCTGCTTCTCGTATTTATTATTTATCTGTATAACGCGATTTTCCACTATTTGCGTTTCCTCATCGGTCAACTTCCAGCTGGCTTCTTCGGCCAAGCCGGCGATTATTTTTTCCTCCTCCTGGCACCATTCCACCTCGCCATAGACTTCCTGAAACAAGCGCAGGGCCAGATATTGATACATGTTTTTTGTGTATTTCATAATTCTGTCTGAACTGTGATTTTTGTGATTAAATGATTTAAGTTTAAAAATTCAAATTATTTTTTATTGTTGCTTAATCGTTTAAACTGCAAACTCCTGGCGCCAAAATTAATGAGCAGGCCGACTTCCATATTAAACGCTTCCAAATAATTTATCGCCTGCGCCAGATGGACATCTTCCAGCTGAACTAAAGCCTTTAATTCTACTAAAACTCGCCCTTCCACGAAAAAATCCACCCGGCGCGTTCCGATTCGCTGATCTTTATAAAAAATTTCCATTTCTTGTTCCCGCGTGAATTCCAGGTTTGCCTCCGCCAACTCAATCGCCAGCGCCCGCTGATAAATTACCTCTTGAAATCCGTTGCCCAGCTTTGAATGAACCTTCATGGCGCAACCGATGATTTTTTCCGTAATATCTGAATATTTATATTCATTATTGATCATAATCACTCGTTTATTTAATCATAATAATCATTTAATCATAGTCAATCACAGTTCAGACAATCTCCCCGCTCATTAACTTTGGCAAAAGCAAATCGCGGAGAGCGACTAATTTTTGGTTTTCTTTATTAATTTGTAAAATTTTATTAAACATTGGATTTGCTAATTTATGAAACTTATCTATCACCTCTTCTTCCGGAACTAAAATTTCAATGTTGGAAAAAATACTTGTATTAATATTTAACGTTGTTGAACCACCGCTACCAATCAACATCAGATCATTTTTGATTGTTTTTAGTGCTAAATATAAAAATTCAAGATAGCTCTCTGATTTTGGAATAATAGTGTTAATCTGCTGATTGGTTTGTGAATCTTTGGTAGTAATAGAAACCAAACCAACGGTTGCGATACAACTAACACAAATTGAATTTCTAGGTATAAATTTATTTTTTTGGCTGTCTGCACCCACTTCCGTTAAAGAATCTTCCGTCTTTAATATAAACATCTGATTATGCATATCAGGAATCTTTATAAACGGTATTTCGCCTCCAAAATATTTTAAATTTGATTTTGAAGGGGTTTTCCCACATATTATTTTCCCTAATTTAAATAACTTTTCACTTTTAGCTTTTAACTTTTCACTTTTCCCAAACCACTCCTTAAAAATCGCCTGCGCCGTTTGCTCCAAATTTTTGCTGATTTTATTATTTAATTCAATCTTATCGTCAAAAGCTGAGAGAATATCGGAGATGCGTTTTTGATCAGCTGATGGCGGAAAATTCCACTGTGTCTTTGATAAAAATTTCCAACTTACCCTTGGCATTCGTGTTCCTTCAGCCGAAGCCGCTGCAAAATCAATAAAATGCGGATTAGCAATAAAATAATAAAGAAAGTTTTGATCATTTCCGTTTTTACTTCTTAAAACTGTAATATCCGTCGAGCAAACACCATTAAACTTCGGCTTCACTACCTTTCTGAAATAAGCCCTTAAACTTCCAAATAAGACATCGTTTGTTGAAAAAAATTTCTTCGCACTTTGAGTGTCCGCAGAATCACCAATACTACTTAACCTTAAGGTGTTTTGTTTAATATGCTCAAGCCCTATGTATTTCAAATGTTCACCGGGGCTGGGATTATATAAATTTCTTACTTCGCCGGCCGCATCCCCTAATTTTATTTTTTGCCAGTTATTTTGTCTGTTTTTCATAATACTTATCAATAATCTTTCTTATCTTATTGATTATTCCAATTATATAATCAACTTCTTCTTGATCTAATCTGCATCTTCCACTTTTTTCAACTAAAAATTCTATAATCTCTAAACCTGGGTTTATTACATCTAAAATATACTTATCATGAATAGACCAAGCCAATGGTTTATAATGAACAAAAACATTTCTTAATCTGTCGTTTAAACGCTTCATTGATTGAGCGTGATAAGGTTTAGCTTGAAACGGCTTTGAGTTTACATATCCGCTCATTCTTGCCGAATCTTGAATAAATTTTAAAGCGGTCATAAATGAAATAAGTCTATTTTCTGGGTGCATCAAATCAATTAAACCATCAGACCTTCTAATAATAGGTTCTTTCCATATACCCGATTGATCGGTATTCGATAAAGCCAAGAGCATAAAATGATAAATGGCATGATGGATAGCAACTACAAACCATTTCATGGACATCAAATCTTTTTCTGCTTCTCGCAAAAAAATCAAAGCCCTTTCCAAAGAATCTATTGGATTTGTTTTTTCATCTATTCGCATGTATGATCCTTCGCTCATATTAAATAGCACTATAAAATTATACAAAATCTCTTTTTCTAATTTTTAATCTCCAATCTCTCAATCCCATTTTCCTCAAACTCTTTCTCGTATTTTTCAT
>CAYOSD010000041.1:0-4167 GCA_964406565.1 uncultured Candidatus Saccharibacteria bacterium
TTAAAAGAAAAATTTTCGAACGTGGCAGTATTTAATTCTTTCCCAAATTTTTCCCTAGCTCCAATTATCTCAAGATAAAGCGGCTTTCCATTTTTATCTAAATCCAAAAACATCTCCTTCGCGACTTCAAGAGTTTTAAAAACCTTGCCCTTTTTAAATATTATATTGACGGCATCAACCGCAGAATCATAAGTTATTTTCATATTTTTTTATTAAATTGTTCATCCCAATATTGAGTTATTATAACTATTTTATCATTTTCTTCAATAAAAACAACTTTTAAATATAATTTACCAAATTTTTTATAAGCCATTTTTCTATTCAATAAACTTAGTAAAACCACATCAGGATTTTTAACGGTTTGAATTATTTTTTGTTTTATTATATTTCTTTGTTTTAATTTTAACAAAGAGTGAGCGCTAAAAATAATTTTCATGTTTTAATCGAAATAAATCTTTTTTTTATTTTTATTTATCAATATTTATTACATTAACTCTGCGATCGCATAGCTAATGTAATTTTTATATCTTTATTTATAGAGCCATTTGAAGTCTAATTTGCTCAACTAATGAATCATTTTCACACCTTTTTGTTTGTGCGCCGGAGTAATTCATCATTATACCGTTTTTTAATACCTCTAAAACAACATTTCTTGTAAATGGCAATTTCCATGTCGCAATTTTTTTCTTAAATTTTTTTTGGTGTTCTTTTATGGCTTGATCTAACTGATGACACGGAATATCGACAAGCGCTATTTCTTGTCGAATATCTTCGGCCATTTCTGTAAAAAATCTGTTGGGTTGTACATAAAAATTGGAGTCAATTTTATTTATAAAAGATAATTCATTTTTCCGCGTTAAATACTCTAATCGGAAAGCATTTTTAAATTCTTCTTTATTATTTTGTGTGTATTTTTCAATTTTAACAGTTTGTGATAATAAAATATCTGAAGGTATTTCATATTTTGTTAATATGATTTGGAGGGCTTCCAATCCAATGCGTTTTATCGCATTTCCAAATAAATAGTCAAGAAGAGTTGCGCGTGGCTTTTGTATTAATAATTGTCCAATATGAATGGGCACTAATGCGTCTTCAATAGCGCCACGAAAATCTCCCATATGCGCTTTGAAAAGTGCAGAAAGACTAGCTACTCTACCTGTTTTTAAATATAAATAATGTGGACATGGTTCTTCGGTGATGAAAGAAATATTCTCAGTAGTCGTGGGGCATTGATAATAAGTGAGCGCTGCAGCTTTTCTCATTTCTGTTAATACGTTTTTATTTTCACTTAAAATTAGGCCAACTTCTGTTTGATCCCACAATTTATCTTCTAAAAATTCCTTTATCTGTTCGCTGAATTTTACCGGAGAAAAATAAACGCTTTCTTCGCTAGATGGTAAAACAATTTTATTCACCGTTAAATCCGAATCAGAAATTTCTGGCAAGTCAGGAAAAAGTAGGGTGAGAGATTCAATTGTTAAAATAGGAATAGCAAATATAAAAAATATTATTTGAGGAACAGGTTTTTTAAATGATCCAATAAAATTATGTCTAAAAATAAATGCAAGAAATGTAAGAGCGAGTATAATTATATTCCATAAAATCGAAAAAATAAATTCTATTGATAATTGGAATGGCTGCTTAAATAAAATTGCTAAGATATTTATTGCGGAGAAAAATGATAGAATAAAAAGAATAGGCAATATCCATTTACGTAATTTAAATGCGCCCCAAAAAGGAATTAAAAAAATCAAAGCTAATACAAATGCGCCAACATACAGACCGTACTGCAATAGAGAATATGAAATGGACATTTTTGTTAATTCTCCCAGAATTTTTACCGAGGATAATAATAACGATGGGATTGCTATAATTGTTACACATAGTCCTAAAAAACCTATAACAGCCCATATTTTAAATATTGCGTTTAACCATTTGGAAGATACAGAAATTTGTTCAGAAGAATTAATTTGATTATTATTTTCTTGGGAAGAAAGATTGTTTGGTGTATTTATATTTTTTAACATCTTCGGCTTCCAGAGTAAAATAAGTGGAATAACAAAAATGCCCAAAAGAAAACCTAAACCAATCCATATATAAATATCTAAATGTTTTTTGCGAGCGATGAAAAATACGACAGTTAAGCTAATTAATACATTGATTAGAAATATTAATATTTCAATCGGGGTCATAAAATTTCCCACAAAAAATTGCGCATATATAAATCCCGCTATTGTCAAACCAATTAGAATATTAATAATCTTTTTTGACATCCTAAACTTAAATTTTTTAATTGTTTTTTAAAAAATTAGTTCTTATTATTTTTAGTTTATATAATAAACAATTGATTTTTTATAGTTTAATATTGCTATATAAATCCATTTTTATTTTTATTCATCAGTTTCAGAAATAAATTTTCAAAATCAAAGATTTAAATGTAAATTATTTTAAAATATAAGAAAGTAATATAGTAAAAATAAAAACAATATAAACAAGATAATTTTTATATGACCCGATAAAATATTGACGATAATAATAAGAAATGAAAAATAAAATTAAATTAAATAATTGGGAGAAATACATAATCCAATTAATTTCTAATTTAATAATAAAAATTGCTATTAACCCATTAATAAATGAAAGAATAAATAGCGGTATTATATATTTTTTTAAATAATAACTTCCCCAACCGATTAAAATTAAAAAAATATATAAACTATATAATTTAATAAATGAAAGAGAAATTAAAATTTTTGGCGCAGAAATAATAGACGATGCGATAAAAATTACAGCAGAAAAAATAGTGGCTCCCAAAATAAATCCTCCATAAATTTTAAAAATTAATTCAACCCACCTTGGAATTTTTAGAGAGATTTTTTGAACATTTTCTTGCTTAATTTCCGTTGATATCATCTTTTTTATTTATAAAAAAATTTATAATTGCTTTTATAACCCCTATAATAATAATTATTATCCCTGATACCCCAAATATAAAAGCGAATGCTATTGCCCCCGAAATAAAATCATAAAAATCAACAAGGGAAAGAATAAAAGAAATTATTATTAATATGCCCCCTATTATTAGCCAGCCCTTGAAAGATGATTTTTTATTATTTAATTCCATATTTATTTTATTAAACAAAAAATATATTTCTTAATTTTTTACAAATTTTCCGCCGCTTTCAAAACGTGTTTCTTCAGCATCGCCACGTATCCCCATTCGTTGTCATACCAAGACAAAATTTTCACCAAATTGCCGTCTATCACTTTCGTAAATTTCAAATCAACGATTGCGGCATACGGCTCGGAAACAATATCCGAAGAAACAATCTGGTCTTCAGTGGTTTTTAAAATTCCCTGCCATTTTTGAGACCTCGAGGCTTTCTTCAAAATATCGTTAATTTCTTCAACCGAGGTTTCTCTTTTGCTTATAAAAGTAATATCTGCGATGGAACCGGTAATCATTGGCACGCGCAGAGCAATGCCATCAAATTTTCCTTCTAAATCCTTAATAATACGATTAGCGGCAATGGCCGCGCCGGTGGTTGAAGGAATAATATTTTGCGAAGCGGCTCTGCCGCGCCGAAAATCACTACCTTTTACCGGACTGTCAACAGTTGTTTGAGTATTGGTCATTGCGTGAATGGTGTTTAAAACCGCTTTTTCAATCCCGGGATTTTCATTCAAAATTGCCATAACTGAGGCAATACCATTAGTGGTGCAGGAGGCGTTGGAAGAAATTTTAACGGATTCCAATTCGTCGTCATTTATGCCGATTAAAATCGTCTTGCCCAAATCACCGTCCGCGTCTTTCGCCGGCGCGGTCAAAACAACTCTTTTGGCTCCGGCATCCAAATGCGTCTTGGCTTTTTCATAAGATTCAAAAACTCCCGTTGATTCAACGACAATATCCACGCCCAAATCTTTCCACGGCAATTTTGTCGGTTCTTTTTCCTGCAAAAATTTTATATTGTCAATCGGCGTTTCAAAACGCCCGTAAACCGAGTCGTACTTAAATAAATAACGCAAATTTTCAACATCGCCCAAATCATTTATCGCGACAATTTCAATCCGCCGGCTGGCGGATGGGTCGCTTATTATCTGTCTAAGGAATAACCGCCCAATCCTCCCAAAACCATTTATCGCTATTTTAATTTTATTCATATT
>CAYOSD010000042.1:0-3916 GCA_964406565.1 uncultured Candidatus Saccharibacteria bacterium
TGAAAAATTTCTCTAAAAACATTTTCTGGGCGATTATAGCGTTTTTAATAATAACGTTTCTTTTTTCGCTCGCTTATCAGGAAAAAAAGGCGGAAATTGTTTTAAGCCTTGACCAATTGGCGGCGAAAATCAATTCCAATGAAATTTCCAAAATCGTCGTGAGCGCGAATAATCTGGATATTGAACTGGCAAATGGCGAAAAAGCCACCGCTAAAAAAGAATTTGAGTCGGGACTGTCCGAAACCCTGCGGAATTTTAACGTTGATGCCAACGCGCTTAAAAAAGTTAATATAGAAATTAAAGAAGAATCCGGTTGGAAATACTGGGCGAGTATTTTAATCCCCTCACTTCTGCCATTACTGATTATCGGCTGGTTTTTCTGGATGATGTTCCGACAAGCCGGACGCGGAATGAGCCAAGCCATGACTTTCGGCAAAGCCAATATTAAACTTTTCACCCAATTTAAAGACCGCATCACTTTCAACGATGTTGCCGGATTGAAAGAAGCTAAGCAAGAATTAATGGAGGTGGTGGATTTTTTGAAAAATCCGAAAAAATATCTTGATATCGGCGCGAAAATCCCCCGAGGCGTTTTACTTTACGGCGCTCCGGGAACCGGAAAAACTTTATTAGCTCGCGCGGTAGCTGGCGAAGCCAATGTTCCGTTTTTTCACATTTCCGGTTCGGAATTCGTAGAAATGTTTGTCGGTGTTGGAGCTTCAATCAAAGGCGACGAATTAGTGCTGATAAAAGAAAACAATAAAATTCGCCTTTTGCCCATCAAAAATATTATTGATAAATATTATAAAGAAAATGAATCTGATAAAGTTGTTCAAATTTCTAATTTAGAAACTCTTGGAATGATGAAGGCGGAAACTAAATTCCGAGGATTTAAAAATAATAACGACAAATTTCTTTTTGGCGGTTCGCGATGGACAAATGTAAAAGCTGTTTATCGGCATAAAGTAAAAAAGATTTATGAAATTGAATATCTGGGCGGGAAAATTGAAACCACTGGCGATCATAGCATTTTTGTCCGGGAAAAAAATTATATTCAAGCAAAACGCGCGGATGAATTAAAGCCCGGCGATATTTTAGTTAATCTGCCGTTTAAAACAAGAAGCGCTTTTTTGCCATTTTTTGGCACTACTCATAAAATTAAAGCTCATCAATTTCCTGAAGAAATTAATTTAGAACTGGATTTATTTAATAATAAACTCAACGAAGAGCAACAAAAATATAAATTTGTCGTAGAAAATCGTTTGGTTTTAAGCCAAGCCGCGATTGCCAATAAAATCGGAGTTTCCCAACCTACAATTAAAAATTGGCAGCTTAAATATCATCAACCTCAATTTTTAAATGCCAATGTTTTTAATAATAATTCTCCATCAAGAATTAAAATAACGCCTGAATTAATGAAACTTTTAGGTTATTATGCCGCCGAAGGCAGAACAACTGAATATTACACTCAATTTGTATTTGGCAGTCACGAAAAAAATCTTCATCAAGATTGCGTTAATTTAATGAAAAATATTTTCAATTTTAAACCAAATCTTGAATATACGGAAGATAACTCATTGAGAATTACTTATCATTCAAAAATCATAGCTGAATTTTTTGAAAAACATTGCGGCACCGGCAGTCATAATAAACGCTTGCCTGAATTCATCTGGGAACTTCCTTTTAATTATGTTTTTAAATTCATAGAAGGGCTGGGATTGGGCGACGGCTATCAGAGCAAGGACGGCAAATTTATTATTTCTTCAGTTAGCGAAAGATTGATTCGCGAATTAACCTGGTTATTATCAATGCACGGTATTCAAGTCGGAATAAGAAAATCAATAATTCCGGCTGGAAGAATAATTAAAAATAAATCATTACCAGAAACCATTTCCTGGACTTTAATCATCGGTAAAACAAGTAATCTTTGGCTTAATAAAACAATTAAAAGTCCAAATCAATTCAAAAAAACCAAAATTTTAAGCATCAAAAAGAAAAAATTTAACGATTTTGTTTATGATTTTTGCGGTTGTGAAAATGAAGCATTTTTTGCCGGAGATAAACCAATTCTCGTTCACAATAGTCGCGTCCGCGACCTTTTTGACACCGCCAAAAAAGCCGGCCGGGCGATTATTTTCATTGATGAAATTGATGCCGTGGGTAGAGAACGCGGCGCCGGATTGGGCGGCGGCCACGATGAAAGAGAGCAAACCTTAAACCAAATCCTCGTTGAAATGGACGGATTTGAGAAAAACGATAAGCGAATTGTTGTTGCGGCGACAAATAGGCCAGATGTTTTGGATACGGCATTATTACGTCCTGGCCGCTTTGACCGCCGCGTTATCCTTGATTTACCGGATATTAATGACCGCGAAGAAATTCTAAAAATTCACGCCAAGGGGAAAATTCAAGCGAATGATGTTAATATAAGGAAAATAGCCGAACGAACTCCGGGATTTTCCGGAGCTGATTTGGCAAATTTATTGAACGAAGCCGCCTTGCTCGCCGCCAGAAAAAATCAAAAAGAAATAAAACAACTGGATATTTTTGAATCAATTGAAAAAGTATTGCTCGGACCCGAACGCCGCAGCCGGGTTTTTTCCAAAAAAGAAAAAGACATCACGGCTTATCATGAAGCCGGCCACGCTTTGGTCGCCGCTTCGCTTAAAAATGCCGACCCTGTTCATAAAGTTTCAATAGTGGCTCGAGGTAGAGCCGGTGGCTATACTTTAAAACTGCCACTTGAAGAAACATACCTCCGCACCAAATCGCAATTTATGACAGACTTAGCAATGATGCTCGGCGGCTACATCGCTGAAAAATCCGTTTTTAGAGATATTTCAACGGGCGCATCTAGCGACTTACAAAGCGCTTCTTCTTTGACGCGCAAACTTATTACCAAATATGGGATGAGTGAAAAACTGGGACCGATTACTTTCGGAAAAACCGATGAAATGATTTTCCTCGGTCGGGAAATCACTATGGAAAAAAATTATTCCGAAGATGTGGCGAAACAAATAGATGAAGAAGTGAAAAATTTCATTAAAAAAGCTTATGACGTGGCTGAAAAAATAATCACCTCGCGAAAAAAAGTTCTTGACGCCATTGCCAATAAGCTCATTGAAAAAGAAACTATTGAGCACGAAGAATTTGATAATTTGATAAAAAGCTTTAAACTTAAACTTGTTGAAATAAAATAGATTTGCGCTTATAGCTTAGTGGAAAAGCAGACGGCTTATACCCGTCCGTCCTTGGTTCGATTCCAAGTAAGCGCACTTTATTCGGGCACTTAGCCCTGCCTGTCATCAGATCGGTAGCAGAGAATAAAATATTCATTTTATGGACGGTTAGCTCAGTGGTAGAGCGCTTCGTTTACACCGAAGAGGCCGCTGGCTCAATCCCAGCACCGTCCACAAAAAATTATAAAAATTATTCGCCAAGTTTTTTAAGTATTCTCTCAATTTTTTCTTCTTGTTTTTCAAGATTTATTAAAATCGCCTCAATTTCCCTTTCAGCCTTTAAATTGATTTCAAAATCGTTTTCCGCCCTCATTATAGTGTGTCGCTCCTGAAGATTCTGGCTTATCATAATAAGCGGCAAAAATAAAAACTGAAACATATTGGAAATAAAAACCCAAATTACAAAAGCCGGAAACGGGTCAAAATGCAATTTTGTCGGCGCAAAAATATTCCACAAAAACCAGAAAACTGTCCAAATCAAAATAATAATAAAAAATCCCGTTGTGCCAATATGGTTGGTAATCCAAGTAGCGAATTTTTCCGAGCGCGTTAAACTTTCTTTATGCTTAATATTAATATTTTTAATCGGCTTTCTTTGTTTTTTTAATTCAACTAAAGTACTCATCCCTCACCCTTCAAAGATTTTAATTTTCATTTAAAAAATGAAAAATATTAAT
>CAYOSD010000043.1:0-3493 GCA_964406565.1 uncultured Candidatus Saccharibacteria bacterium
AAAAACTGCAGGAATTGGGCTGGCAGTTTGTTGAACCCACAGAATTAAAGCGAGAAAGCATAAAAGAGCCGCTTTTAATTGATGATTTAAAGCGAACTTTGTTTAGATTGAATGAAGATTTGGGCATTACTGAAGATGAGGTGAATAAAGTAATTGGTGATTTACAACTTTTGCCGAGCGACCAAGAAGGAGCAAAGAAACTTTTATCCTGGCTAAAATACGGCATTGGTGTGAAGTTTGAAGAACAGGGGGTGGTTAAATACATCCAATTATTTGATTTTAAAAATTTGGGAAGAAATGAGTTTATCTTTTCTCGGCAGGTTCATTATAAAGGTATTGAAACAAGAATTCCGGACATCGTGCTTTATATTAATGGCATTCCTTTGGCGCAGATTGAATGTAAAAATCCGGCAAGCATTAGAACCGGCTGGGAAGAAGGGTATTTACAGATAAAAGAATATGAAAACGTTATTCCGGAATTTTATAAATACGTTCAAATCGGAATTTCTTTGGCTGAAAAAGCAAGGTATTTCCCAATTGTTCCGTGGCAGAAAGAGGTAAGAACTTATCTTTGGCGGCAGGGTGAAAAACCGGAAGACGAAGCAATTTTTGAAATGTTAAAGCCGGAAGTTTTTCTGGATATTTTAAGAAACTTTTTGTTTGTCAGAGACGAAAGAGGAGAAGTAACTAAAGTTATTACTCGCTATATGCAGTATTGGGCAGTAAATAAAATTTTTCAGCTGGTTGTAGATAATCTTGAAGGAAAGAGCGATAAAAACAAGGGACTGGTTTGGCACTGGCAAGGCTCTGGCAAAACTTTAACAATGATATTTACCGCCCATAAATTGTATTTTGAAGAAAAACTTGGCAATCCCAGCATATTTTTCATTATTGACCGTCGCGATTTAGAAGAACAACTAAACGGAGAGCTTGGCGCTTTAAAGCTTAATTTTTCTTTTGAGAAAGTAGAAAGAGTTAAAAAATTAAAAGAAATTATTGCTTTTGACAATTTTCGCGGCAAGCGAGGAGTTTTTATAACTTTAATTCATAAATTTCAACCCAGTGAAAAATTCCTGCCAGACGATTTTAAAGAAGGAAACAGAGAAATTGTTGCTAATCGCAAGAATATTGTTTGTTTCTTAGACGAAGTTCATCGCAGTCAATACGGGCTTTTGGCTGGTCAAATGAAAGATGTTTTAAAGAACGCTTACTTTTTCGGCTTTACCGGCACGCCGATTAGCGAAACAGATAAAAACACTTATCGGGAATTTGGCTATCCTATTGATAAAGAACCATATCTTGACAAATACTTTATTGACGATTCTCAAAGAGATGGTTTTACCATACCAATTGTTTATGAGCCGCGGCTTGAAGATTTACATCTTGAAAAAACTAATTTAAATTTATTTTTGTCAAAACAATTTGAAGGAGAAGATTTAGATGAAATACAAAAGGAAAGAATTAGTGAAGCGGTTAGAAAAAAAATAAATTATGTCAATGCTTTTTTAGAAAACGAAGAACGGATTAGCAAAAAAGCAGCAGATATTGCCGAGCACTTTAAAAAGCATTTGGATGATAGGTTTAAGGGAATGGTGGTGGCTGGAAGCAGAAAGGCTTGTGTTTTGTATAAAAAACATTTAGATAAACATCTGCCGTCGGAATATTCAGAAGTAGTTATAACATTTAACCAAAATGAAAAAGAGAAACTTTTGAGAGATTTTTACAAAGAATGGCGTAGCCGCCATAAGGGAGCTCCTGATGATGAAAAAGTGGTGCAAGGCATAGTTGAGAATTACAAGAATAAAGAAAAAGAAACGCCAAAGATTTTAATTGTGATGGATATGCTAATTACCGGTTTTGACGCGCCAATTCTGCAAACAATGTACTTGGACAGATTCTTAAGAAAACATAAATTACTGCAGGCAATCGCCCGGGTTAATCGGCCCTTTAAAGATGTAAAGGGGGCTGGATTAATTATTGATTATGTTGGAATTTTAAAAGAATTTAAGGCAGTGCTCGGCGAGTATTACAAAGAAAAAATCGGCGATTTATTCATTGATTTTGATTCTTTGTTTAAAATTTTTAAGGATTTAATTGGTAATTTAAAAGATATATTCTCTGGTATTGATTTTAAAATTGAAAGGAAAGAATTAATCGCAGCAGTAGAGCGCCTGCGAAATGAAGAAAACGAAAGGGTGTTTATTGAGACCTATAAGAAAGCACGGAAAATTTTTGAAACCCTCGGTTCTTTTGAAAGAAAACTTGATTATTTAAATGAATTTAAATGGCTGACTGTTGTTTATGAGTATTATCTAAAACTTAAAGTTGACGAAGAAGAAAAGAAAAAAATTGACCATTACTTCAAAGAAACCGTTAAAACAATTCACGATAATGTCACCATAAAGGACATAGAACAAAACTTCCGTCGCACCGCCATTGATTTAGATTACTTGAAAAAACTGGAAAAATCTCAACTGAATAAAGAGGAAAAAGCGATAAATATTCTGTTTAGCTTAGAGCGTTTAATTTTAGTTCATCAAAACTATAATCCTGTTTATCGTTCTATTGCTGATACAATTGAAGAATTGGTGAAAAAATGGCGCGAACGGTTAATTGATTATGATGAACTGGCTGGGGAGGAGAGAAAAATTGTCAATTACATTGAAAAGCAAGAAAAGACAAGAGAAGAATTAAAGCTTACTCCGTTTGAATTTAGTTTACTTTTAATTCTAAAAGAAAAAATAAAAATTAAAGAGCAGGAAATTTTGGTTCAATTAACCAAAGGTCTGGTTAATGAAATTAGAGAAAATTTATTAATTGATGATTGGCAGGAAAATCCGGTCTTGCGGCAGAATGTTTTGAGAAAAAGTCGAGAATTCACAGTTAAACTAAAACAAAATTATAAGTTTAGTATTGAAGTAATGGATGATTTACACAAAAAACTTATTGAAATTATTCAAAACTATGGAAACGCAAAAAGTATTAGTGTATAGGCGAAAAGTAAAACATCCGAGAATTGAGTTGAAAACAGGGGATCTGGTTTTGATTTTACCGAAAAATAAAAACATTAACGCCGATTCAATTATTGAAAAGCACAGTTTATGGATTAATAAGAAATTAAAATTTATTAGTGGGATTAAGGAAGAATTTAAGAATAAAAAATTAATTATCAGAAAAGAAGACGATTTTATTGCTATTGCTACGGATTTAACTGATAAATATTCTCATAAGTTAAAAGTCCGGCTTTGTAAAATTAAATTTCGTTATATGAAAACAAGGTGGGGAAGTTGCAGTAAAAATGGAAGAATCTCTTTAAACAAATTACTAAAGTTTATTCCAGAGAATTTGATGAGATATGTGATTTACCACGAACTATGTCATTTAATTGTGCCTAAACATAATTCTAATTTCTGGTTATTAGTTGAAAAAGAATTTCCGGCCTATAAAAACAACGAACAGAACCTTTTCGGCTACTGGTTTTTATTAAATAAAA
>CAYOSD010000044.1:0-3425 GCA_964406565.1 uncultured Candidatus Saccharibacteria bacterium
TATTGGGACATTTATGAAAATAGCAGATATTTTTCAAGAAACATATATTGTTTTATCCACGAATAAGGCGAGGTCAAGCCTTACTGTTTTGGGTATTGTTATCGGTATTAGTTCGGTGATTGCCATGATTTCTATCGGTCAAGGGGCTTCCGGAAAAATTCAATCAAGTATTGAAGGACTTGGTTCAAACCTTTTGACGATTATCCCCGGAGTTATACAGCCGGGAAGAGGAATTGTGTCTTCGGGACGTGGTTCGGCGCAAACGCTTAAAAATGAAGATGTGGAAATTTTAAAGCAAATCGAAGGTATTTCTTTTATTTCGCCTGAAGTCCAAAGAAGATTTCAGGTTGTTTCTTCGTCCGGCAATAACACGAATTCATTGGTAATCGGGGCAATGCCGGAATACGCGATGGTTAGAAATGTTTTGCCCGAGCAGGGGAGTTTTATTTCCGATTCAAATGAAAGAAGTTTGAGTCGGGTTGTCGTTCTCGGACCGACTGTGGCGCAAGATATTTTTGCCGATGAAAATCCTATCGGCAAAACGGTTCGTATTAATAAAATAAATTTTAAAGTTATCGGCGTTTTGCAGGTGAAAGGAAGCACGGGATTTTTTAATCCCGATGACACGGTTTTCGTTCCGCTTTCCGTGATGCAAAAAATTTTAACGGGCGAAGATTATCTTTCTACAATAGCTGTAAACGTTGAAAATAAAGATTTAATGCCGCAAGTTCAGGAAGAAGCGATTTCTGCGCTTAGCCAGAAACATCGCGTTGACCCGCAAAATCCCGATTTTTCCGTTGTTTCGCAAGCCGAAATATCCGGAGCATTGACTCAAGTAGTTGATACTTTCACGATTTTTCTCGCTTCCATTGCCGGTATTTCTTTGGTTGTCGGCGGCATCGGCATTATGAATATGATGCTCACAACCGTAACAGAAAGGACGAAAGAAATCGGCTTAAGAAAAGCGATTGGCGCGAAAAGGCGCGACATTAACCTTCAATTTTTAGCGGAAGCGATTATCCTTACTTTTATCGGCGGTTTTATCGGGATTTTACTCGGCGCGCTAATAGCGTTTATTATGTCGTATTTTGAAATTATCCAGACGTCAGTGTCAATTTTTTCGGTGTTTCTCGCTTTCGGCGTGTCAACTCTTATTGGAATTGTTTTCGGATATTATCCCGCGCAAAAAGCTTCAAAATTAAATCCCATAGACGCTTTACGATATGAATAAATTAATTCAGATTTATATAATAATTACGCATTGGCTTTTGTATGGGACACGTCCCGCGCAAAAAGCTTCAAAATTAAATCCCATAGACGCTTTACGATATGAATGATAAAATATTATAGTTATGATACTTTCAGTTAAAAATCTCGAAGTTGAAATTAATGGCACTAAAATTTTAGAAGATATTAATTTTGAAATTAATAAAGGCGACGCGCTGGCAATTATCGGGCCGAATGGCGCCGGTAAAACAATGCTTTTAAGAGCTTTACTCGATTTAGATGATTATAAGGGTGAAATTAAATGGGCTCCGGAAATTAAAATAGGCTATGTTCCGCAAAGAATGGATATTGAAACCGATATTCCGCTCACAGTAAGGGAGTTTTTTTATTTGCGTGACGCGGAAATAAACGAAATAAAAATTAAAGAAGCGCTCACTTTTGTTCATTTTGACGAAAAAATTTTAAATTCGGGATTCGGGGAAATTTCCGTGGGTCAAAGGCAGCGCGTTTTGGTTGCTTGGGCGATTATTACCAAGCCCGATGTTTTGCTTTTTGACGAACCGACAGCGGACGTGGATATCGTCGGCCAGAAATCAATTTACGCGATGCTTCATAAATTACAGCACGATTTGAATCTTACCGTAATTTTAGTTTCGCACGACCTTAATGTTGTTTATAAATACGCAGATAAAGTTATATGTCTTAACAGGAAAAAAATTTGTGAAGGCACGCCGAATGAAATATTAAATACTGAAAGATTACTTGAAATTTATGGAGGGGAAAAAGCCTTTTATCATCATCAACACTAATCCCTCACCCTTCAAAGATATTTCAAAAAGATTATTATTGAAGAGTAAGTGGATAAAATTTTAATAAAACTAAGAATTCAGAGAATTAATATTTTTCATTTTTAAAATGAAAAATAAAATCTTTGAAGGGTGAGGGATGGATACAAATTTATTACAACAAATTTTAACAGCCGTTTTCGTCGCCGCTGCCGCAAGTTTAGTCGGCTCTTTCGCGATTTTAAAAAGAATGGCTTTGGTTGGCGATGCTATGAGTCATGTCGCTCTGCCGGGAATCGCCATTGCTTTGCTTCTTAATCTTAATCCGTTTCTGGGAGCCATTGTTTTTTTAGTTGCGGCGATTATTGGAATTTGGTTTATTCAATATCGCAGTAATTTATCAATTGAAACAACTGTGGGCGTATTTTTTACCGCTAGTTTGGCATTAGGAGCGTTAATCGCGCCGGAACACGAACTTTTAGAGGCTTTATTGGGTAATATCACAGATTTAAGCTGGCAAGAATCTTTGGTTTCAATTATTTTATCAATTATTTTAATTGTCGTTATTTTGCGGTTAAGAAAAAAATTGGCGCTCAATATGGTTTCATCGGAAATGGCGCATTCTATTGGCATAAAAAATAAGAGATTGGAATTTATTTATTTGATGATTTTCGCCTTAGTGGTATCTTTGGGTATACGTTTTGTTGGCGCGCTTTTAATGGGTTCGCTGGTGATTATTCCGGCGGCTTCGGCAAAAAACATTGCCAAAAGTTTAAATTCTTTTATGGGGTTAAGCGTGATTTTTGGAGTTTTAGCAGCCATAATTGGAATCTATTTTTCATCAATTTATAATCTTACATCCGGTCCTATTTTTATAATTATAAGCGTCGTTATTTTTATTATTTCTTTAATAATAAGAGGCAGCCGCAAATAAACCCCGCACCTTTCAGCGGAATTAAATATTTTACTGAAAGGTGCGGGGTAAAAATGCGATAGGTGATTTATATACTTGTCGGATTTTCGGCAATTTATGAGATTTTCACTCATAAAGGACGATGCAAGGATTGCGGCGGCGCAATGATGATGTAATTGTTTAACTAAAAACCTCTTTAAAGAGGGTTTTTAGTTGTGTGCGTTTGTTTGACGAAATCCGAACCTATTTTGAACGGAACTGACCGCCTCCGCTTCGCTCCGGCGGAACGCTCGGGTGGGCAAAAATTCCTTCCCCCCAACCCCCTTCCTTTTTGCCCGCCCGAGCGTCAGGTTTCGTTCCTGTCGCGCGTAGCGCGGCAACCATTCAGTTTTTGTCAAAAAATGTTCGAGCAGAGTTGTATAATTCCACCAAAATCAAAATTCCTGAAAGTTTGATATTGGTGCGTTTGTTTGACGAAATCCGAACCTATTTTGAACGGA
>CAYOSD010000045.1:0-3417 GCA_964406565.1 uncultured Candidatus Saccharibacteria bacterium
CTTAAATCCTAAATCTTAAATCTTAAATAAATTGGGACAACTAAAAAAATTCTGATTTCTCGCCCTCTAACTAGAGCGAGTGATTAAATTGTCAAAGTTCAGGACATTTACAGATAGATATCATTATAAAGACGCAGAAGGACTTGTCAACCCCATAAACCTATGATAGTATTCCAAATATGAAAAAAGAACTACATCCTCAATATCATCAAAAAGCAAAAGTGGAGTGCGCTTGTGGCGCTCATTTTACCGTCGGTTCCACAAAACCAGAAATCAAAGTTGAAATCTGCGGTAACTGCCATCCTTTTTATACCGGCAAAGAAAAACTCATTGACACTATGGGAAGAATTGAAAGATTTAAAATAAGAAGCGCGAAAAAAAAAGAAATTGCTCCCAAAAAAACAAGAGTTAAAAAATCTTAAAAATAAAATGAATAAAGTTATCCTTGAAATCCGCGCCGGAGCGAGTGGCGACCAAAAGAAATCAGACCGCTATTTTTGCCAAAAGAAACAAATATTATGAATAAAATAATTTTGGAAATAAGGGCGGGCGCGGGCGGCGACGAAGCCGCTATTTTTGCCTGTAATCTTGTTAAAATGTACCAAAAATACGCCGCTCAAAAAGGGTGGAAGTTTTTTGAGATTGATTCCAATCAAACATCGCTTGATGGATATAAAACTTTTATCGCCAGAATTGACGGCGAAAATGTTTATAATTTATTGAAACAAGAATCCGGGGTGCATCGCATCCAAAGAATTCCCAAAACGGAAAAATCAGGCCGAGTCCACACTTCAACCGCTACGGTCGCCGTTTTGCCGGAAATTGAAGCTAAAGAAGTTAATATAAATCAAAGCGATTTGGAAGTAACCTTTTCTCGCGCCGGCGGACCAGGAGGACAAAATGTTAATAAGGTTGAAACCGCTGTCCGAATTCTACACAAGCCGACTGGCATTGTTGTTTCCTCGCGAACTGAACGTTCGCAACACTCCAATCGCGAATCGGCAATGTCAATTTTACGTTCAAAACTTTACGAAATTCAACAGCAAACCGAAGCCCAAAAACTAGGAATTAACCGCAAAGAACAAATCGGCACGGCCGATCGCTCAGAAAAAATCCGAACTTATAATTTCCCTGACGATAGAATCACTGACCACCGTATTAGCAAAAAATGGCACAATATTGAAAAGATTTTAGACGGCGACTTAGACCCTATAATTAAAGCCTTCTCTAAATAATACGAAATTACTAAAATGCTACGGAATACGGATTTTGTACGAATATACAGATTAAACGTTTTGTATCCGTATATCTGTAAATTATCCGTAATCAGTAGCTAACCTGAAATTGCTTCTATGTCGTCTTCAAATTTGACGGCGCGGTCGGCAACGCGATAACCGTATCTGCCGACACTCATATAATTTTTATAATTTTTTCCGGCATAATATTTCGCCGCGGCGCAATTCTCCTGCGAAAACGAACTGCTATAAATTTGCTTACAGGAAACAAGGCCGTCTTTAAGATAAAGAGCGGTAGCGGTAAAAGCGTCCAAATTATTAAACGGCGACGCCGGATTTCCGCCCGTGATTTCTCCAACCCTGTTTTTATACAATTTCCAAGTTGTCGGCATAAATTGAGCCGGTCCCATGGCGCCTCCATAAGCGCCGTCTGACGCAATCGGACAAGAAACCAGCGTCGTATCGGGATTCATATTTAATTCTTCCATTAATTTTAAAAATGCCGACTTTTGCGAATTGCTCATTACGGTTTTGCTGGCATTATTGCGCGGCGTATTGTAATAACATTTTCCCAAATTCGCGCCGATTACCCCATTGACTGAAGATTCTTGAGTAAGAACAGCAAGCATAAACGCGGCGCGCACGCCGGTCGCTTTTTCCGCCGCTTGAGCGATTTTTACGGCTTCGCCGAACGGCAACTCCCCTCCGCCCAACATTCTAAATATCCTATTCCTTATCTCCGCCGCGTTTTTCTTTGATTCCACAAGTAATTTTTGATATTCCGATTCTTTCCCTTTTGTAACTTTCAACAAACTATTTTTTTTCGTTTGAGTTTTTTGAACGCCTGACCTCTGAGAACCCATATATCTTTTCAATTCTTCGGCATCAATCTTTTCCAGCGCCAATGATTCTTTGGCGTCAACCAAATCCCGACGCAAATCAACAATTCTCCTTAAAACCATTTTTAAATTATCCTGGACTTCCATTAAACCGTTTAAATTATTGAAAAAATCCGATAAATTGTCATTAGCCAAAAATATCTCAATCGTTCCCCTTTCTTCATTTTCATAAATATTTTGCAAAACATCCGCCAACGCTTTTTGATTGAAATTAATATTTTCTTCTGTGGAATTTATTTTTGTTTGAGTGAGTTTTATCTCATCATTAAGTTTTTTAATGCTGGTATTAGCCGCTTTTATTTTTACGTTGAGCTGACTGATTTTCGCGTTTATTTTATTTATTTCCGATTGCAAATTGCCACCCTGTTTTTTCAATGTGGAAATAGTTGATTCGTATTCATCAATTTCTTTTTCGTATTTTTCCAGCTCCGCCTCAAGAACTTTTCTTTCCTCTTCTAAGAGATTTTGCGCGTTTATCGGCGCAATCAAAAATAAACACCCCCCAATTGCGGCTATTGTCGTAAAAACCGCTATTTTTTTAAAAAATTTGTTTATAATCATATCTATGATAATCTTACAATAAAAAAATGTTTTCTCAAACAAAAAAACCGTCCCGCTTAGCGGGACGGTTTTTTAAATGTTTAAGATTTTATTCTTTTTCTTTAGTTACTTTCGCTTCTGCTCGCGCTTCTTTCTTTTCTTCGGTTTCAATTTTCACGTCTTCAACACTCACGGTCGGCGCAACTTCCTCTTCCGCCTTTTGTTCAACAACCGTCGCTATAACAGTTTCCAAGTTAATCATAACTTTGACTTTTTTATCAACATTGAGGTCTTTGACTAAAATACTGTCGCCGATAATTACCAATTTCCCCAAATCAACTTCAATATGGTGGGGCAAATCAGCTGGCAACGCTTCAATTTCCAATTCGTGAATCGCCTTAATTAAAACTCCGCCTTCTTTCACTGCTAAAGATTCTCCACCGAACAATAATGGAATACTCACGCGAATTTTCTCGTCCATTTTTATACCATAAAAATCAATGTGAGAAATAGCGCCCATCAATGAATTTTTTTGGATATCGTGTATTAAAGCGTTGATTTTTTTACCATCCACGTTTAATTCTATAATCGCGCTTTCGCCAGCTTCTTTGAAAATTTTATTAAATTCTTTCGCCAAAACGCTTAAGTGCAAATTTTCCGCTTCGCGACCGTAAAATTCAGCCGGAATAAAACCCTGCTTCCTTAAAGCTTTTAATCTTTTCCCCAATATTTCTCTTTTTTGC
>CAYOSD010000046.1:0-3382 GCA_964406565.1 uncultured Candidatus Saccharibacteria bacterium
ATATTAATTATCCACAGAAGGTAGCTTTGACTCTGCAACAGTACATAAAAAAAGATTTTATTGATGCCTTCCCTGAATTAAAAGTGTCGGATATTTCTAATCTCTTGCAAGAATTAAAAGAGGAGGACAAGATTGAGCGAGTAGGATCTGAAAGAGCTGGATTTTGGAAAATTAAAGGTGATAAAAAGTAATAGATTAATTCATATGTTTAATAGAAAAACATCAAAATGGCTTGAAAAAATAGGGTGTGAATAAGTAGAAATATCTAATAGTTTTTAGAAAAATTACCGTAAATCAAAAATACTATGGTAAAAAAAGTAAAAAATATTATTTTGAACGAATTGCCGCTTGCCAAAGCGTTGGAAGGCGAAGTGCAAGCCTGGGCGGATCAAGGTTGGCAGGGCGTGACGCAAACGACTTACGAACTTTTAGCGTATTGGTTTAATCGCGATGAGATGGAAAACGGATTTCATAAATGTCAACAGCGCGCGATTGAAACGATTATTTATTGCCATGAAATTTTAGTAATCAAAACATTGAAAGAAGCGTTTGAAAGATTTGCGCCGGAAGTTTTGGCGCAAAGCGCGGCGCTTTCGGAAGAAGCGGAAAAAATTCCTTTTCCAAAATATTGTCTTAAAATGGCGACCGGTACTGGTAAAACTTGGGTTTTAGCCGCGCTTTTGGTTTGGCAATATTTTAACGCGATAAATAACGAACGAGAAAAACAATATTCGTCTCATTTTGTGTTGGTTGCGCCCGGGCATGAAGTATTATACCGCTTGCTGGATATGTTTTTAGGCAAGCATGATCCCAAAACCGGCAATCGCGACAAATCAAAAGCTGATTTCGCGCGAACACTTTTTATGCCCGAGGGTGAGCGATTTCGTAATCGTTTTAATTTGAGAGTTTTAGAGCCGAGCGACATTCGGGCGAATTTTACTCCGCCGGACGAACCTTTTGTGTATATTACTAATTGGCAGCAATTTCGATTGAATGATTCCAGTAATCTTTGGGATCAACTTACCGGCGCCGATGTAGAAGAACAGCCCCGTGGCGAGATAATCGCCGATTTTCTTTCCGAGTATTCTGATTTGATTATTTTTAATGACGAAGCGTATCATGTGCATGGCTCAAAAACCGCCAAAGGTGAGGAATTGGTTTGGCGGAAATTTTTACAAGTACTTTTCGATCGACTCGCAGAAAAACATAAGGAAGAAAAAGGCGTATTTATGCAAATAGATTTTTCCGCCACGCCTTTTTATGGCAGCGCCGAGAAAAAAGAATATTTTCCGCACATCGTTTATGACTATGATTTAGTGCAAGCGATGAGAGCCATGCTTGTCAAGCAGATTTTTTTGGAAGAAAGGCAGTCTCTCGCCGGCGAAGCATTAAAAGCGCTTGATGTGCGGGCAGAAAGAGCAGAAGCGGATGACGACCATCGCCGAGGGCAAGTGGTTGGCCTTTCTAACGATCAAAAATTGCTTTTGGATATTGGTCGAAAAAAACTTGAGCAGATAGCCAGTGAATTTAGAAATAAGGGCTTAGATAAAAAACCGGTTTTATTTGTGCTGGCAGAAAATACCGAAGTGGCTGATTTGGTTGCCGAACATATTGGCAATCTTACGGATGAAAGAGGTCAAAGTTATCAACGCCAGACGCTCGTTATTCATTCGGATAAAAAAGGCGAAATGAGCGATAAGGATTGGGAGCAATATCGCCGGCAGCTGGAAAGTTTAGATGAATCGGAAGAAATAAACCCAATTCGCGTAGTAGTGAGCGTTTTAATGCTTCGCGAGGGCTTTGATACGCAAAATGTTGCCGCGGTAGTTGTTTTGCGTAGCGCTGAAGCTGATTTGCTTTTAGAGCAAATAGTAGGCAGAGGAGTTCGTTTGATGTTCCCCGGATATAAATATCCCGAGCTACAAGATATGAAGCGTGAAGCGCGGGAAGATGTAATGCGTAATCACGCGCCAAAAAATTCTCTGGACTTTTTGTTTGTAGTTGAGCACCCGAAGTTCAGGGCATTTTATGAAGAATTACAGCAACAGGGTTATGCGATTGGCATCGGTGATTCATCGGCGGCAGAAACAACCGGCGATCTTGTTCAAGCCGAAGCGACTCCTGAAAGAATCGGAAAGTATGATCTTTTATGGCCAATACAGGTTTATGAGCAATCGCCGAAGTTTGATTTTTCTACGATTACCGCTTCCAGTTTGCCTAAATATTCAATTTCTCTTGATATATTAAAAAAACAGCTTTCCCATATTTCCATTACGGAGACGCACGCCGAAACCGGCGGCAAAATAAAAACATGGAAATTTGATAACCAGTATTTTGACTACGCTCATTTTTTGCGGCAAGCGACAATGGCGGTTGCTTCAGAAAAAGGCGTTCAAATTTTAACTGGTAAAATGGCGGAAATAACGGGGATAATCGACGAATATGTTAGCTCTGTTATTTTTGGCACCGAAATAGATTTTAAACTTCAGGAAAATTATACTGTTCTTAATTTTACCCCGCTATTTGATTTTATTATTTCTAATGTGAAGCGTTTATTGATAGACAGCTTGGGAATAATTCAATATGAGATTAAGGCCGGCAAAATCGGTAAATTAAGCGATATTAAAAAAATATTTGTGCGCGAGTCGCTATCGGTTCGCGCGAAGCGCTGTATTTATCCATTGGTTGGATATTCAAGAAAAGGCGAAGGGTTGGAAAGAAATTTTATTGCTGACATTTTAGATAAATCAAGCGAGGTGGAATCGTTCGGAAAAATTCAAGAGAGAAAACATTTATTAAATATTTCTTATCGCGATAAAGACGGCATTAAGCGCGATTATTTTCCTGACTTCGTGATAAAAACAAAAGAAAAAATGTATTTAGTTGAAACGAAATCGGAAGACGAAATACAAAAAGCCGAGGGCAATGAAAAGTCGTTGATCGTGTTGGAGGCAAAAGCGGCAATCAGCTGGTGCAAAACCGCCAGCAAAGTTATTTTAGAAAATCAACCGCAAGAATGGGAATATTTTATTCTTTCAGAAAAAACTTTTGAAGATAATAAACAGTTGAGTTTTGACGGGATAGTTTCTTTAGGGAAATTAGACACGGAGCGGTTGATCGCAAGTGATGTGGGAAAGTTATTTTAGACGGTGTGGCATTAGAAACTATGCGCATTTATAAAGAGTAAAAAGAAAAATAATTTATTAGTGGGAGAAATTATTATCAAATAAAGGGAACATTTTTTAATAAACAGAAAACCCCGAACCTATCCCTTGCGGGAACGCGGCGATAAACGCCACAGTTTAGTCCGGAGTCAATTCCATTTATATAATGGTACTGTCGCCAATTAAATTTTTTTATCTAAAATTAGCAAAAATAATTT
>CAYOSD010000047.1:0-3337 GCA_964406565.1 uncultured Candidatus Saccharibacteria bacterium
AGGATACCACGGCTTTAGCCGTGGTAGTTCATTTTTATCAAACCAGGTTTTGCCGAGCTTGGTTTGGAAAAATTGAAAAGTTTCCGTGAGGGTAAAACAGTTTAAATGAATGGGGTAGGCGTCAGCCAAAATTTCCATGGCGGAGTTTCTGGATGTGATAATAATACAGGATTTAGTTTTGGCCGGAAGCAAATGTCTCAGTTGTGAGCTTGATTCAACGTCGTCAAAAATTAGCAGAGCTTTTTTATCGGAAAGGATAGAGCGGACAATTTCACTTCTGGATTCTAAATCTTTGACCGAAGTTACGTTTTTCCCGAAAGTAAAAGCGATTTTGGCTAAAATATTCATTGGGTCGGTGATATTTAATTTTGACCATAAAATACCATCGGGAAAAAGATGGCCGAAAAGGCGGCCGGCTTCCACTGCTAAAACACTTTTTCCGACTCCGGCCGGGCCATAAATAGCAATGATGGGAGATTTATCCTTTTGCAGAATCTGATTAATTTTGTGGAGTTCGCCGTTCCTTCCGATAAAATGCTGGGTGAGGTTAGGAGCTTGGCATAAGGAGAATTTTTGATCAGTCGCGAAAAGAAAAGAGGGAAGTTCGTCTTTTTCCTTTTGAGTTAAATAACCGAACCCGGCGCTTTCAAAAAACTGATCGGCTTCGTTTATATTGGTTATGCCGCCGTTTTCAGCGAAAATTTTGATCAAGACTAAAAGAATTTTCCGGTCATTGGGAATTCTATCACCGATTTGCCATTTGGAAAGAGTAGAATCTTCAAAAAAGAAGCCGCTGGCGCTTAATGTATCGCCCAGTTCTTTCAAGGTTATAAATTGGGATTTAAGACGGTATTTTTTGAACAGTTTGGTAAAAGAAACGTTTTGCTGATCTTTCATTGTATCGGTTTTTCCGAGACCTCCCACAGATTTTCGAAAATAGAATCCAATGTTTTACGGTAATATTCATTCTCAATCAAAACTCCGTAAGGTTTACCGACGATAGTAAAAATCGAAACATAATTTCCGAAGATATAAAAACAGTCACACATTTCAAAATTATCAGGTAAAAAACGTTTCTCGCGCAGTTCTTTTATATCATCTTCTTCGTATTTATATTTTAATATTTGCTTTCGTAAAATTTTAAGTTGAATTTTATTTTTAATCCTTAATCGCATAAATTCAAGAATATCGTTGATTGATAAGATTGAAAACATTGAATCAAAATCAATTAAAGATTTAATCATATTAATTTCTTTAATATAAAATGGGAAATGAAGAAGTTTAGTTAAAGATGCTTTACCTTCAAAGAAATGTACACCGGAAATTCGTTTGATGGAAGGAATTTTACTAAAATAATCTTCGGCTTTAGATTGGTTTACCATATTTAGCCTATTCACAATCAGAATTTTGTGATATATTTATGGCGCAATTATACCATATATCTACATTTAAAACGATTTTTCAAACCTTGAGTAACTATGTTGAGAAAGTTAAAAAATAACTTAGTTAATATTAATGTCCGTCAAGCCTGGCTTGATTATTATAAAGACCTCGGATTTGAAGAAATCCCTAGCGCTCCTTTGATTCATCCCGCTTTTCCAACAAGTTTCAATATGAGCGCCGGTTTGGTTCAAATTGCTCCTATTGTCGCAAGTAAAACAAAGGTAAGTCCAATTAAGCAATGTTTAATACAAAAGTGTATACGGTATTTTGATATTAAAAAAGTTGTAGATGGTATTCACCTCTCTTTCTTTGAAATGCCTGGTGCTTTTGAGATTGTTGATTTTGAAGAGATTGAAGTCGTAGCAAAATTATGGCGGTTTCTGACATCAGTTATTCAAATTAATCCAAATAAAATTTGGGTTACGTCATTTGATGAAAATCAAATTAATCAAATTCAAATTAAACAGGATATCAATAGTTACTTAAAGAAGCAGTTTAAGGAAAAATTGATCCTTGGAGATAAAAAAACCAATTTTTGGGTTCATCGTGGTAATGAATTAACTAATAATATTAATCTCTGTGGTCCACGGGTCGAATTTTTCTATGACTTACGCAGCAAGTTGAATCCTGATGATAAATTGGATAATCCTCTAACTAATGTAGAAAACTTCTTAGAAATTGCAAGTGTCCTTTTCATTAAATATTACATTGAAAATAAGGATTCTTCTGTAAAAAAGATTATCAATTGTGCATCAGAATCAGTTATTGGCCTTGAACGTGTTAGCTCTGTTTTGGAAGGAAAGGGAAGTAATTTATTTGAATCTTCATTCTTTTCGTCGTTCTCGGCAAAATTACCGCTAGCAAAAATTACTTCCGATGTACAAATTATTCTTGACCATATTAAATCATTGATTTTTATTCTATCAGAAGATACTATATTGCCTGATTCTAAAAGCGAACGCGGTATAATAATTCGAAATCTGATTCAAAATTTTCTAATATCTTGTTATGTTCTATCAATTTCTCCACAAAAATATTTACCAATTCTAGTGGATGAAATAATTATATATTATAAACCTATTTATCCGGAGATAGAAATGGCTAAAAAAATTGTTATAGATATTGTACTAAATCATGAAAAAAATTTTAGGGTAACTTTAAAAAAACGGAGTGAGATGATGAATAATTATTTAAAAACAAATCAAATTGAAAACATACAACCAGTGCAAAAACAATATTTAAAAGAAAATTTTGGCATAGAAGCAAAATTAATTCCTCTTTTAATGAAAGGCACCTTTAATCTTAATCGATAGAACTATTCCATAAATTTTCGAAGATTGAACGAAGAGTTTCAGCAAAATATTTACTTTCGATTAAAATTCCGAAGGGTTCACCTGGAGTTGTAATAATTGCAACCTTGTTTCCAAAAATCATAAATCCTGCATCTAGCTCGAATTTATCAGATAAGAATCTTTTTTCACGTAACTCTTCTTTATCCAATTCTTGAATAATAATAAAAGATTTAGTGTTTCTTTTCCTTAAAATTCTTAATTTAATGCCTTTTTCTAATCGTTGATCTCTGAATTTTAATCCATCTTGTTCAGGAATGTAGGAAAAAAGGGTATCAAAATCAATAAGTATTAACACCTCATTAATTTTTGAAACTTGTGTCGGCATTAAAAACAGTTCGCTTATCGCTTTTTGACCTTCATAAAGTTTTACATGTGGATGATCGGTTTTTTTGGAAATATTAATTAAGTCAGATAGAGAATTTTTGGCTATTGTTAAAGCTTTTTGTTTCTTCTCCGTTTCTTCCTTTAGTTTTTCTAAAATTGCATGTGGATCTTCGGCGACAAAAAAGGTTCTCCCGTCTTTTTCTATTTGGGAAACCAGG
>CAYOSD010000048.1:0-3287 GCA_964406565.1 uncultured Candidatus Saccharibacteria bacterium
CACAGTCCGCCAGAAAAATGCGACGGCGGGCGAAGGCGGACACAGTCCGCCAGAAAAATGCGACGGCGGGCGAAGGCGGACACAGTCCGCCAGAAGAATGCGACGGCGGAATTTAAAAAATATGCAAAATAATTTCGTAAAAATAATTAAAAAAGCGATGCCCGCTGTAGTGTCTATTGTTGTTTCGGAAAATCTTAAAGAAATTCCGAAAAATCTCATTACTCCGGCAGCGCAAAAAAAATTAAAAAAAATCACTGATAATAACGGCGATATTGAAGTTGGCGGCGGTTCGGGATTTATTGTTGATAAATCCGGCCTTATTGCCACCAGTAAGCACATTGTCGCCGATCCTAAAACGAATTATACGATTATCACGAACGACAATAAAAAACACAAAGCAAAAGTTATTTTCCGTTCTCCGCATAATGATATAGCTCTGCTCAAACTACAAACTACAAACTACTAACTCTTAAATTAGGCGATTCTAATAAAGTCCAATTGGGGGAAAATGTTTTGGCGTTTGGAAGTCCGCTCGGAAATTTTCCCAATACCGTTTCCGAAGGCATTATCTCGGGATTGCACAGAAAAATAAAAGCGGAAACCGACTTAAAACCCGGTAAAGACACTTTAAAAGAAATGATTCAAACCGACGCGGCAATCAACCCGGGCAATTCCGGCGGTCCACTGATAAATATGAAAGGAGAAGTAATCGGCATCAATACTGTTGCCGTGGCAAACGCGGAAAATATCAGTTTAGCAATTCCCATTAACCCAATAAAAAAATTTCTAAAAACTAGTAAACATAATCGCTGACCAATAAGCCGTTATTGTCAAAAAGATTAAGACGGTCATGTTGCGAATCTAAAATATCGTTATTCACCCATAATCTCCATTCGCTAGATAAAAAATCTTTATCCTGAGAATATTTCTCAAAACAACTGCCATAAGTGGCTACTGTATTTAAATAGGCGCGGCAAATATTTCCTTCGCTAGTTCCCGTGAGAAGAGAATTATAAAAAGAATAATCAACCGCCTTACATCCGCCCAAAGAAAAAAGGTATGTCTGACATTGACCCGATAAATAAGCGATTTCATAACGCGACCGGTATACCATCGGACAACTTTGTGGCAATGACGGATTAAAATCAAATGAATTTTCCAGATATCCCGCGCACTTATTTAAACGGAAATTTTTATTAATAACGCTTGTGGTGCTGTAAATATTAACGTAATTATTTGACAATAAAATTATATTTTTCTCTTCATTAGCTCCCGATGGTTTATAAATTTCCACCGCTTTGGGGATAATAAATTCCGAACGATTACTTTTTAACCGCCAACCGGTAATGTCAATTGACGAATCGCCGCTTTCCAAACGTGAATAAAGCCTGATTATTGAAGGTTTATTATATCCCGTACTAAATGACGCCGAAGCAATTCTTATTTTTTCAAAAAAAGGCGAAAGTTGTTCCCGACTAAATCCTGACGGAATTCTTGAATCAGAAATCTCTTTTTTCCCAGAAGACGAGGGTGTCGCAATGGACGATTGCGCCGAAGGCGCGGTTTTTATTGTCGCTTTTTGCGCCGAGGAAACAATTTTTTCCGTTGATGTCGCGTTAAGGCCTTTTTTCAAATCATAATCTTCAAAAAATTTCGGGGCGGCAATAACAAAAAATATAATTCCTCCGACAATTACTATAAATAAAATTATTTTCACCCCCACACCATAACGAGTTTATATTTTATAGAAATAAAATTTCTATAAAATTTTCACCCAATGTTAAATTTAGATTATACCGCCCCATACCAATTTTCAACTCGTTTGGTGTGGGGGTTCATATTGTTTAAATCACGATATTAATAAGTTTATTCGGCACAAAAATTATTTTTTTAATTTTATTGCCAACAATGGCATTTTTTACTTTTTCTTGATTTAGCGCGATATTTTCCGCTTCTTTTTGGAAAATACCGATTTTTGCTGAAATTTTATCGCGAATTTTACCGTTAATTTGAATAATTAACTCAAATTGTTCTTCTACAATTAATTTCGGATTGTATTTCGGCCAAGATTCAAGATGAATACTTTTCAGCTTTTCAGCTTTTAAGCTTTTAAGCTTTATTGTTTGCCAAAGTTCTTCCGCTAAATGCGGCGCAAAAGGAGCTAATAATTTAATCATCAATTTCCAATTTTCAATTTTCAATGACGGTTGTTTTTCCACCTCATTAAATAAAATCATCAACGAACTTATTGCCGTATTAAATCTTAAATTCTCAATATCTTCTGTTACTTTTTTGATTGTCTGATGTAAGAGACGCTCAAAATTTTGATTTTGAATTTTTGAATTTTGTCTTTGTTTGGAAATTGAAAATTGAAAATTGGAAATTGTTTTATATATTCTATCTAAAAATCTTTTGATTCCTAAAATTCCGCCAGGATTCCACGGGCCGCCTTGGTCATAAGGTCCCATAAAAGCAAGATGCATCCGCACCGCATCTGCGCCGAATTTTTTAACCAAATCGTCAGGGTCAACGACATTGCCACGCGATTTTGACATTTTTTGTCCATCCGGACCAAGAATTATACCCTGATGTCTCAAAGCGCTAAACGGTTCGCCAAAATTTAAATAACCGAAATCTTTCAGCGCTTTTGTAAAAAATCTTGAATATAATAAATGCAAAACCGTGTGCTCCGCGCCGCCGATATACATATTTACCGGCAGCCATTGTTTAAACGCTTTTTTATATTTAGAAATTGGAAATTGGAAATTGGAAATTCCTCGCATAATATATGCGAGGTAATACCAAGATGAACAAACAAAAGTATCCATAGTGTCTGTTTCTCTTATCGCCTTGCCGCCGCATTTCGGACATTTTGTTTTTAAAAATTTTTCCGAATGCGCCAAGGGCGACTTGCCTTCTTCGGTCGGCAAATATTTTTTTACATTCGGCAATTTAACCGGTAAATCCTTTTCAGGCACCGCGACTTCTCCGCATTTTTCACAATAAACAATTGGAATAGGCGCCCCCCAATATCTCTGGCGAGAAACCAACCAATCACGAAGTTTATAATTGATTGTTTTCTTCCCCAAATTATTTTCCTCTAGCCACATTGCCATTTTTTCGCGAGCTTTTTCAGAAGTTAATCCGGAAAATTCTCCGGAATCAACCAAATGACCATCATCAACAAAAGCCCTCTCTAAAACTGGACATTTTAATACGGGATAATTCGGACAAATTACCATTTTAATCGGCAAATTGTATTTTTTCGCGAATTCAAAATCACGTTC
>CAYOSD010000049.1:0-3239 GCA_964406565.1 uncultured Candidatus Saccharibacteria bacterium
CCGCTTCTTTTTTCGCCGTCGCAATTTTTCGTGCCAACGAAGTTGGCACGCCGCCTAAAATTTAAATCGTGAAATCAAACACTTCTTTCAAAATTTCTCTGTTATATTTTTGCATAATTTCAGAAAAACTGCCAACATAAACCACGGTTGAGCCATTTTTTGCGATAATGCGTTTTTTGTTAAAATCGTCAAAATCTAACTCTTTTTCTGTCGCATACAAAACAATGTTTCTGTCTCTGTTTTTTGTAAGTTCGGCGTGTTTATCATTTCTCAAATAAACCAAATTTTTCCAATGATCAATCAAACCAAATTCCGTTTTATTTCTGGCAGCAGAAAAAGGAATAACATGGTGTAATTCAAATGTCGGTATTTTTTTCTTAATCTCGTGTTGCTGAAAATATTCATGCTTTGCCCCTAAACTTCTGCGTTTAATTTGAATGTCTGTAAATATTCCATACATTCCGGTATTCAATTTTAGGCTGTTTTGGGTTATATCAAAATAAACCGTATTTTTAAGCAATGAAAAAATCTGCTGCGATTCGTTTTTCCAGTTCCCAAAATCTCTTTTTTTGGTTTTATCGCCTTTGAAATTTTTTGGATTACAATACTCTTTAATCAAATCTATGGCCTTTTTCTGCTGCCAAGGTTTTAATGCTCTGTATGAATTTATTAAATCAATTTTATCGTCGCTTATTTGCGACCTGTCGTCTGACAATATAAGCATAAACTCAATAATTCCTATGGGCGTATCCTTGTAATTGCTGTAATATAAAGTTTCCGCTAAACGGGTTATTTCAGCTTCAAATAAATCATCAAGGGTGTCTGTAAAAATCTTATATTGTTGGACAAGAGACGAATTTACTAATTTAATCGCAAGCGGCGTTAATTGAGCGTAATATATGCCACTTCTTTTAGTAATCTCATTTTTATTTTTATCAAAGCGGTGCAAAAGTCCTAATTTTTGAAAATCTACAAAAAAATTCTTTTTCAGCGAATTTATAGTCCCCACGCCCGCAACATTTTTTACACTTTTAACTATGTTGTAGTATTCTACACAATCGGGCTTTTGCACTCCCTTTTTATCATCGCCGGGCGGAACTCTAAAAATTTTATCAGCGACAACTTCATTTATTCCCGCTAAAATTTTAGTTAATCTGTCTAAGTCGTAGCGATTATGTTGCGAGATATGTATTCCACGATAATTTCCGTCTTGAATTCTATTGACGATGTAATTCAAAAATTGATTATCGGATTGGATAGCGATAATTTTATCTAAAATTTCTCTTGTATTTGTTCGTAAATTATTTTTTGTCATACTTCTTTAAATTACTTTTGGCGATTCTTGTATAGGTTTTATTCAAATCGCTACATATAAAATTTCTTTTTAACTTTTTAGCCGCTACTGCGGTTGTGCCACTCCCGACAAAACAATCTAAAACAAGATCGCCTGCGTTTGAACTCGCCCTTATTATCCGTTCCACTAATTCTAATGGCTTTGGCGTGATATGTGGCATTTTTGGCGTCTTGCCGTTTATTTTATTTTTATGCCTTTCGCTCGTAATATGCCACACTTCACCGCATAATCTGCCTTTTGGATTTGGAAACCACCTCTTGCCGTCTTTTAAGATTCCCTTTTCTTTCGCGTGTGCAATTCTGTCTGTTGATTCATAGGGTAGGCGTATATCGTCAAAATTAAAAATGTGGTTATCGTTTTTTGTAAAAAATAAAATTGTTTCTTGCCCATTGCTGTATTTACGCTTTGCACCGCCTAATCCGTCTCGCTTATCCCAAGTTATCCAGTTTTGGAAAATTAAACCTCTGCCTATTAAATAAGAGAGGATGAATGCGGAATTATACGGAGTATTAAAAATATACAAACTACCGTTTTCTTTTAATTTAGGTACTAAAGCGTCAATCCAACGAGCAGTAAAATCAAAAAAATCTTTTTCGCTTCCAAAAGTATCCCAGCGGGCTTTATGTAAATTATATGGCGGGTCAATAACAGCCAGACTTATTGATTTGTCATCAATTTTCCTTAAAAAATCAAAGCAATCTAAATTGTAAATTTCGTTTATTTTTAACATAATTAAAACAAAGATTGCAGTTTTAAATTTATAATTCGTTCATAACTTTTTGATATTTCATAACCGACATAATTTCTTTTTAACTCCTTAGCAACTTTTAATGTTGTGCCCGAACCCGCAAATGGGTCTAAAACAATATCGCCAACATATGTAAATAATCTAACACAACGCCTGACAATTTCCTCGGGCATTATTGCCGAATGCTCGCCAAAAGCCAAATCGCCCCTCCCCGGAATTGGTATATTCCATATTTGTTTTGTAAATTCAATCCACTCTTTTTCAGTAAGTTTGCTTTTCTCTTTAATATCTTTTGGCAAATTATTTTCCGATGCCCCGTCTTTTACATAGACGGTAATAAATTCTATTGTGTTTTGAGCATAAAAATTTCGTGGATATGGATAACTGCCAAACATCAATTTTTTGCTCGGGTTTGTTCTGTTCCAAATATAAATATCAAGAAGAAATAACCCTGTATTATTTAAAATTGAATTTTCAATATCACTGTTAATGTCAAAAATATCTCTATTATAATGAGTATTGAAATTTTTCTTTAACATTGGCATTAACGGAGTATTTACAATCAACTTTCCATTCGGTTTCAGAACTCGTTGACATTCCTGCCAAACTCTCAACATTTCGCTAATGTATTTTTTATAATCCGCAACATCGCCAATTTGTCCTTTCGCCTTTTCTGATTTTTTATTTTTTTGGTAACCGTCAAGAGAATAATCTTTAATATTAAAATAAGGCGGGCTAGTGACTATAAGATGAACAGAGTTGTCAGGCAATTCTGCCATTTTCCTTGCGTCTTTAAAAAATACTTTGTTTAAATAATCCATAAAAACTATTTCATTAAATCATCAATGCTAACACCCAAAGCATCGGCAATTTGTTTTAATGTTTCCACTCTCGGATTATAAGTTGCCCCCGATTCAATTTTAATAATCGTGTTGTAAGTAATATCCGCCATTTTTGAAAGTTTATCTTGTGTGATACCTTTCTTTTTGCGATATTTTTTTATGTTTTCAGCTATAACGCTTTTATTGTTTGTCATAAGGTAGTAATCATTTACTATTATTTATTAAGATAGTATAATGTAAGTAGTTATCAACCGCTATGTATATTATATCAAAATTTAATAAAAGCGTAAACCAA
>CAYOSD010000050.1:0-3161 GCA_964406565.1 uncultured Candidatus Saccharibacteria bacterium
AATGTTGCTAGAAAACTACCGCTTATTATCAAAGATGGGTGGAAACAAGATTTCAGCAAACATCAAGGTGTAGAATTGAAAGGAAAGACTGCCGGAATTGTAGGGTTGGGAACTATCGGAACGCGTATTGCTGAAATCTGCAACGGCTTAGGAATGGAAGTTGTTTACTGGTCCAGAAAGTCAAAGGATGAACGTTTTTCATTTACTGAATTGGACGATTTGCTGAAAAAAGCAGATTTTATTTTTCCTACTCTTGCACAAAATAATGAAACTACTGGACTTATTACAGATGAAATGTTAAAAAGTATGAGAAGGTCAGCTATTTTTGTGTCCATTGTTCATAAGATTTACAACCACGATTTAATTCTGCAACTCGTGAAAGAAGGTAAAATTTATGGTTATGCCTTCGAAACGGAGAAAGAAAAAATGACCGACTTTGAGGGTAATGTTTGGGTTGGTCCAGAATTAGCATGGTGTACTAGTGAGTCGTTTCGAAGGAATGCTGAACAATGGACGGAAGCGATTGTAAAATCTGTCAAGAATGATTATTCGACACAAGTAAATAAATAAATTGCAAAAAAGGAGAGGGTTTGTTTTTTCAAACATCGCCCAACAGCTTATATCAGGTTCCAGAAATTTGCTCTTTTATATTTCAAGGAGTGCAAATTTCTTCCACCCAAATCTTTGCCCTTTTCTTCTTTTGAAATATAATAAGGAAGCGGGCAAAAACTTCGCATACTCGGATACGTTAGGCGAAATAATAAAAAATTCTTTTCGCCCTGCGGGTCGATTAAATCGGGGCAAATTTATTTTTTTATGGAAAAATTCTGGGCTGGTGGATTTTTATATAATCCCAAAAATAATTCCATTTTGTTGCATAAGCGTGATTCAAATACTAAATTTAATCCCAATTCCTGGGCATTTTTTGGAGGCCTAAACGAAGGCGCGGAAAAGCCAGTTGATTGTTTTGTCAGGGAAATTAATGAAGAAATTGGGATTAAATTTAAAACAGAGGAAGTTATCACGCTTTACGATTATTTTAATGAAGAATTTCAAACTCACCGCTTTGTATTTTATGCGTTGAGTGAAAAAATCAAGTCCGAATTTGTTTTGAATGAAGGTGAGGATTTTGACTGGGTGAGCATAGATCAGCTCGATAAATATGTTCTGACTGAAAAAACTGAGAGAGATTTGAAATTCTTTATTAAAAACAAAAAATAAATTTATCCCGATTAAATCTTTTACTAAAACATGCTACAATTAAACCATGCTGGATAATCAAGATAAAAACACTCATCTTGCTATTTTCAGGGGCAAAACTATCCGAAAAACACTATTTCAAAAAGAATGGTGGTTTTCGGTTGTGGATGTTGTTGAAGTTCTAACATCTAGTCCTGACGCTGGCGCGTATTGGAGAAAGTTAAAACAACGGCTGATAGAAGAAGGAAGTGAAGTCGTGACATTTTGTCACGGGTTGAAATTAGAAGCACCGGATGGCAAAATGCGCGAAACTGACTGTGCTAATACTGAAGGTATGTTCCGTATAATTCAATCAATCCCGTCGCCAAAAGCCGAACCGCTTAAACGCTGGCTGGCGAAAGTCGGCTATGAGCGGGTGCAGGAGATAGAAAATCCGGAATTGGCGACTAAGCGAACAAAAATGCTTTATAAACTTAAGGGTTATCCAGAGGACTGGATTGAGAAGCGGATGCGTGGTATCGCCATCCGCGAAGAATTGACTGATGAATGGAAAAAACGGGGCGCGGAAACTAATCGCGACTATGAAATCTTGACAGCCGAAATTTCCGAAGCGACTTTCGGGATTAAACCAAATGAATATAAAAAGCTAAAAGGTTTGAGGCGCGAAAATCTTCGCGACCATATGGATGACTTTGAATTGATTTTAACAATGCTTGGTGAAAGAACGACGGCAGAAATTCATCGTACGAAAGACACAAAGGGCGTGCCACGATTAAAAGACGATGCTAGAGTTGGCGGACAAATTGCCGGTTCAGCCAGAAAACAGATTGAAAGAAAAATCGGCCGGCCAATAGTTTCAAAAAACAATTTCCTTAAAAATAAGGAAATTAAAAAATTGAAAAATAAAAAATAAATTTACCCCGATTAAATCTTTTGTCTAAAGGCAAAAGCGAAAAGAATTTTATCAAATTTTCTTTACGTAAAGCAGAGTTTAGTTCTGCTACCACGAGATAAAAAATTTACATCGCACAACTGCGGCATATCCTCAATCCCAAAAAAATTATGCTATAATTTTCTCAGGACTGCGGATATGCCGCCGCCCATTAGCTGAAATAGTCAAAAATCTCTCTCAATTTATATTTTAATTTTTTTGGCAATTTTCGGCGGTCGATAACTCGGTTTACAATATTAATAATTTAACAAAAAATATATGGGATTTGAAACACCAAAGTTTGAAGCTCCAACGAATGAGCCGTCACCAGAACGCAAACGAGGATTGATTGATGCAAAGAATGCTCTAAAAGAGATTGTAGAAAATATACCAAATGCTGAACTAAAAAAAATGAGTACTGGTGATGGAGGACCAACATCCGAGCTTATTGATGGATATGACGGTAATGTCAATAGGTTTGTGTTGCAAAACATGAAAGCGGAATCAGGAAATGATCCTGATGTAGCAGCTTGGCATGTTATTGAAAAATTAGTTCGTATAAAAAAAGAACTAAGCGAATAAAATTGCCAAAAAATTAAATTTCTTTTATAAGGAAAGAGATTTTTGGCTACATCCGATAACACGGCATATCCGGTTTGGAAATTTCACACTTTATGATAAAATTAAGGAAAGTGAAATTTCCTCAATCCAAATTTTTCTTTTGCTACGCTACACAAAAACTTCAGATGATGCCGATACGTTGTGCAAAATTTTGTTCAAAAATATTTTTTCATTTTATATTTGAGCCCTTTTAATTCGCTTACACTAAAATTTCTAACGGGTAAATAAGAAATATATTTAGATTTCATCCAAATTGTCAAATTTCTTTATTTTTGGTAAAATTAAAGTGAAAGGTCGGTAATTGAAAAAAATTTATTATTAAATATAAATATATTTATGAAAAATAAAATTACTGAAATTTTAGGTTGGTACGGAGTCGTGGCAATTATTGCAGCTTATATTATGGTAA
>CAYOSD010000051.1:0-2848 GCA_964406565.1 uncultured Candidatus Saccharibacteria bacterium
GAGCTTTTAATAACAATCGGAATTATCGCGGTTGTGTCTACGGTCGCTTTTTTAAATCTTTTCAGCTATCGCGGGAATCAGGATCTTGATTTAACGTCGCGGGAAATTGCGATAATTTTAAGAAACGCGCAAGACAGGTCTATTTCACAGGAATCAAGCAGCCGCTACGGCATTCATTTTGAAAATTCCGTTTCCAACGGCGGATTTTATGATTTATTTTCCGGAACGACTTACGTCACGGGAACGATAATTTCTAAAAATTCGCTTCGGCCGGCTATTCAATTTTCCGATCCGACATCCGGAAACAGCAAGGATGTTATTTTTACTCCGGTGAGCGGTTTGCCGAATGCGTCAACCACGATTATAATTTCCCTTAAAAGAGACGCATCAATTTCCAAAACAATAATTGTTAACACTAATGGACAAATTCAATACTAATAAGGGGCAGAGTTTAATAGAAGTAATTATTGGAATGGCGGTTGCCACTATTTTAATTGGCGCGGCCGCCGCAACGACGGTTGTTGTGTTAAGAAGCAATTTTGACACCAAAACCGCGCAAATTGCTTCATCTTTGGCTTCGGAATACGCGAATAATCTTCAATCGCTCGCTTATTCTGACTGGCAAAAAGTTTATACTCCACCGGCAGGTAAAGGGGCGGATTCGCAATTTTATTTAACCGCTTCAGGCACGGCTTTTGCGTTGGTTTCCGGCGCCACCACCACTGTTATTGAAGGCAAAAATTTCACCCGTTATTTTTCAATTGAAAACACGAGCCGCGATTCCTGCGGAATCGGCAATATTACAACTAACGCCACTACTTCCTGCGCAGCTGTGGGCGATAGTGGAATCGCTGACGACCCTTCAACGCAAAAAATAAAAGTTTATGTAAATTGGGAAGGCGGCAGGAATCTGAATAAAATCCAATATCTGACGCGAAGCCAGAATAAAGTTTTCATTCAAACTGATTGGAGTGGCGGCGCGAATCAAGAATTTTTTTCAACCAGCACAAATAATACTTTTATAAACAATAAATTCGCCAGCTCAACAAATATCAATCATTCAAGTTTAACGGGCGCCATAATGATTAGCGGCGCTGCGGGGGGGGGCAGTAGCGCCACCGACACCATTGATTCAACTTACAAATATGCTTGGGCCGGGAATTTGGGCTGGTTGAATTTCGGCGCCAGCGGAAGCAATGTCATTGTTTCAGACGCAGAATTGACCGGCTACGCTTGGAGCGAAAACGTTGGCTGGATTTCGCTTAATTGTTCCAATAATAGTTATTGCGGAACCGTTAGTTATAAAGTTAATAATGACGGTAATGGTAATTTGAGCGGTTGGGCGTGGAACGAGGTCATCGGCTGGATAAGTTTTGACAGCGCCACTTCCGGGTCGTCTTATTCATATCAAGTTATTATTAACAGTTCTACGGGAGATTTTAGCGGTTGGGCGTGGAATGATAAAATCGGCTGGATTTCTTTTAATTGCGACCAAAGCGGTTCTGGCGGAAGCAATACTTGCGGAACAATTGATTATAAAGTGAAAACCGATTGGCGACCGTAATTGGTTTTTTTAAAGTTTTATGTTATATTTAGATTAATGAAAATAAATATTGATAAAGAAAAATTGAATAGATTTTGCCGAGAAAATGGCATTATTTTTGTTGTTTTATTTGGTTCGCGGGCAAAAGAAGATAAGGAAGAAAAATTATTTATTCGTCAAGATAGCGATTTTGATATCGCCGTTTTAACAGTATCTGAAAAAAATATAAGGAAAAATATGGATAATTATAATAATATCCTACTTGGATTGTGCGATATTTTGGATATACCGGATTATAAAATGGATTTAACTAATTTGAATAATGCCAATATTTTATTAAAATACCATATAACATCAACAGGAGTTTTGTTATATGGCAATCAAATAAATTTTGAAGAATTAAAAGCTGACGCATTCAGGGATTATATGGACGCCAAACCGCTTTTTAATCTTGAAAGATTTTTAATTGATAAAAAACAAAAATTATTAACTGAAATATTGGCGCGTGGATAGAATAAAATAATATGATTAATAAAGAACTCGTACAACGAAAAATAACTTTAATTCAAGAAGATTTAGCTAATTTTTCTTCTTTCGCGCAATATTCTTTTGATGAAATTGCAAAAGATTATATTAAGCAAGCAGCAACAGAAAGATTTTTGGAACGGGTAGTAAATCGAGCGATTGATATTAACCAACATTTAATCGCCGAACTTGCTACTGAGAAAACGAGCGTTCCTTTAACATACACCGATACATTTTTGAGATTAGTTGATTTTGCTATTTATCCGAAAAATTTTGCTTCAGAAATTTCAAAAAGCGCTGGAACAAGAAATAAATTAACGCACGAATATAATACAACGGACCCGGATAAAATTTATTCTTCAATAGGTGATTGTTTAAGAGATTACCATCAATACTGCGATTATATTTTAAAATTTTTGGAAAATGTTAATTAAATTAAATTTATTATGAAATTCATTAATTCCAAATTTCTTCCAATATTTTTTTCATCTTTAATTGCTGGTTTTTTTGTGGCAATTAGTATTTTAGCATGGAACAATCCGACCGCCACTCCTCCAAACGGCGATAGCGCTTTATATTACGCAAGCAGTACTGGGAATTTCGGCATCGGGACGACGGGGCCGGGCAGTACTTTGGATGTTAAAGGCACGCTTCGCCTCTCTGGCGCAACTTCTGGCTATGTTGGTTTTGCTCCAGCCGCTGCAGCCGGTTCAACTACTTATACTTTGCCTTCAGCGGACGGTACAGCCGGTCAGGTCTTATCTACTAATGCTTCCGGTG
>CAYOSD010000052.1:0-2742 GCA_964406565.1 uncultured Candidatus Saccharibacteria bacterium
CCGGCTTCGCCGTAAGCAAATTCGTAAGGAATTGTGAGTTTTCTTTTTTCTCCAACCTTCATCCCACCCATAATTTTATGTGTGGGATTCATTCCCAAAACGCCCATATCCCAGCCCTTAATGACTTGTCCTACACCAAGAACGAATTCAAATGGCTGTCCCCTGTCCAAACTAGAATCAAACTTCTGGCCGGTTTCCAAAGTGCCCGTGTAATGCATCGCCGCCTTATCGCCATTTTTTATTTCAACGCCGCTCCCTTCTTTTAAAATTTCTATTTTTAAATTATTTTGTTCTTGATTATTCATAATTAAATTATTATTTATTTTATTTCCATTTTCAACTTTTAAAAAATTGTCTTTAAAATAATACCCTCCGGCAAAAACAACTGACACGAATAAAATTGATAAAATAATATTTAACATATTTTATAATTATAAATAATTATTATAATTTAATCCAATAAAAATAATAGGGGCACGACATTCGTGCCCCCCGATACGCTATTAAAATTTAATCTCTAAAATAATGTGCTTCTTACTAATTTAGTTTATCATAAAAATGTATAATATGCATATGAGGATTTTTATAAAAGTAAAAACTAAAAGCAAGATTGAAAAAGTGGAAAAAATCGATAGCGACAATTTTGTCGTTTTTACGAATTCCGCGCCGGAAAAAGGCAAAGCGAATAAAGCTGTTATTAAACTGCTTTCCAAATACTTTAAAACCCCAGCCGCCAATATAAAAATCATCAACGGCTTAACGTCAAAAAATAAAATCGTAGAGATTTATTTTTAAAAATCATCTAATAAAAATAATACAAAAAAACCGACTTGTTTAAAAGTCGGTTTTTTTGTTCTTTAAAATCCACGGTTTTATTATGAGAGATGTTTGGAAACGAGTTTAGTCATTTCAAACATATTAACGGTTGCTTTACCGCCGAATACCTTTTTAAGATTCTCATCAGCGTTAATATTACGCTTATCTTTAGAATCCTGAAGATTATTTTTCTTAATATATACCCAAATATTTTTAACGACTTCCGATCTTGGCATTGGTCCCTTACCGACTATAGCGGCCAGTTCAGAACTAATATTCATCGGTTTCATAAATGCAGAATTAGTTTTTGTCATATTTTTTGTTGATTAATTATTATTCTAATAATAGCAGAAACTCGACCGGATTTCTACTGCATTATTTAAAAATTGTAATTTAATTATACCAAAAAAGTTTAGATTTTCCTAATTAATGCTGGCGGTACCTTTTGAAAATATCCGAACCGAAATTGCGAACGATTGGCTCGGCGGGCGGAATTCCCCCCAAACCCCCCTTCCGCCCGCCTCGTTTTGAAGCGGAAGCGAAAAGGACGATTTCAAGTTTTTCGCGGGCGGTAGCCCGCTAATAAAATCTGTAAAATTTTATTTTTTGGCGGCAAATTCAATTTCTGGTTTTACCCTGTCAAATATTTTAATGTGTCCTTGCGTGTTCGGGTGCAACCCATCAATCAAATCGTCATTATTCAGTAAATCATTGATTGGGATAAACTTCAAATTATTCTTTAAACAAAAATTTTCAATGATTTGATCAAATTTCTTTATTCTTTCATTTGTGTATGTCTTATCAGTATTCCAAGGAATTGGTTTTGTTTTCGTTTCATCAACAGGAGTTAACCCAATAAAAATAATTTTTGAAGTGAATTCCTTGGCAATTTCGAAAAGTTTTTTGATATTGCTTTCAAAATCACCATCAGAAATACGATTGCTATTCGTCGAGTGAATAAATTGAGCATCATTTACTCCAATAGCAAAAATAATTAAGTTCGCTTCTCTTGATTTTGTTTCAATCTCAATTCGCTCAAACAAATCCGTTGTTGAGTCGCCGGAAACTCCAAGATTATAAACATCGTTATCTTCGCCTTGTTTTTCAAAATAATTTTTTAGACGATTAACCCACCCGCCATTTTGCGGATCGTATGCGCCCCAAGTTATACTATCGCCAAAAATACAAATGTTCATAATTTTATTATGTCCCCGTTTAAGATTATGGGTTACATTGCGATAATCTCATCGCTATAAGACATTTCAGGTATAGGGTTGAGAAGATAAACCTTTTTATTCAAAACATGTGCGAACCCCATTTCTAAAAAGGAATTGCCACCGATATAATTAGGAATATTTTTCAATGAATCATTAACAACCAAAACGGCATCATTTTTCTCAATTTCGTTAAAATATTGTCTTATCAAATCATGATTGATTTTATTTTTTACAGATTCGTTGTGCATGTGGTCGGAAGTATTTAGAGTGGCGTATTCTTCGGTGTGTCGAGGAACAATTACAAAATGACCAAGTTTAGTTAATTCTTCTTTAATTAGCATCTTTCATGAAAGACGCATGCTTCCGCAAATAATAATTTTCATAAATTTATTCTTTCATTAAATCATCAATTGAAACGCCTAAACCTTTTGCGATTTTCGCCATGGTTTCAATTGTTGGATTCGGCGTTGCGCCGGATTCAATTTTAATAATCACATTATAGGCGATATCAGCAAGCTTTGAGAGCTTGTCTTGTGAAATTTCCTGCTTTTGCCTGTATTTTTTGATATTCTTTGTAATTGTTGGTAATTCTTTTGACTTCATAGTATAATTATACTAGTATAGATAGAGAAATAAATTTTACTACTATAACTCTACCAAATAAAATGAATTTAATCAATAAAAATTCAAAAAGCCCGCTTCTGGCCAA
>CAYOSD010000053.1:0-2729 GCA_964406565.1 uncultured Candidatus Saccharibacteria bacterium
CTGCCAGAAATGTCGGTAAATTGGTTTGCGTTTCCATTGACCGCCAAATCAACGACAATGATTGCGCCACGGTGCAGGAAAAAATTTCCGGCGGAAAAGCGCAAATCACCGGCCGTTTTACTCCGGATGAAGCCAAAAAAATCGTTTCCCGATTCAACGCCGGCGCCTTGCCCGCGCCCATAAATTTAATTAGCCAGCAACTGGTTGGCGCGAGCTTGGGACAAGAATCGCTTAAAAAAGCCATTTACGCTGGTTTTATCGGCATACTAGCAGTTATGATTTTTATGCTCATTTACTACCGAAGTCGCGGTATTTTTGCTTCTCTGGCGCTTTTAATTTACACCGCCCTGACATTAGCTATTTTAAAATTATTTTCCGCGACAATGACCTTATCGGGCATTGCCGGATTTATTCTTTCAATCGGAATGGCGGTTGACGCCAATATCCTTATTTTTGAAAGAACAAAAGAGGAAATTAAAAAAGGCTTAGCGAAAATATCGGCGATTGAAGAAGGGTTTAAACGCGCTTGGCCGTCAATCCGCGATTCAAATGTGAGCACTATCATCACTTCCCTTATTCTTTATTTTTTCACCACCAGTTTCGTTAAAGGATTTGCCTTAACGCTTTTAATCGGCGTTCTGGTTTCTATGTTTTCGGCAATCACCATCACGAGAACAATAATGAGAATATTTGTAAAAACTTCTAAATCCTAATATCTAATAAAATGTCTAATGACTAAATTTCTAATAACTAATTTTTTGGCATTTGGCATTAAAAAATTTGAAATTTCATTAGAAATTAAGATTTAGAAATTAGAAATTTAAATAATGAATCTAATAAAATACCGTTACATATTTTTCTTTATCTCCGGAGTCTTAATTGTGGCAAGCATCACGGCGGCTTTTGTTTACGGTTTAAAACCAGGAATTGATTTTACCGGCGGCACTCTGTGGCAAATAAAATCGTCCACTAATAACACTAATAACCAAGGACTAATAACCAATAACTTAAAACAATTTTTTGAAAATGAATTAAACATAAAAAACGCGACTATTTATCCGGAAGCCGAAAGCCAGAGCTATTTAATTAAACTTAGCCATATTTCCGAAGAAGAACATCAAAATTATCTAACAGCGCTAAATTATAAATTCGGTCAAATTGAAGAAATGCGCTACGAAGCTATTGGACCGGCAATCGGTAAAGAATTGAAAAAAAAGGCGATTTGGGCGGTTCTTTTCGTTCTTTTGGGTATTTCCCTATATGTCGCTTACGCCTTCCGCAAAGTTTCTTATCCGGTTAAATCATGGAAATACGGGATAATCACCCTGATCACACTTTTTCATGATGTTATTATTTCCATCGGCGCGCTGGCTCTTTTAGGATGGAAATTCGGCGTTGAATTGGATACAAAATTCATCGTCGCCTTGCTGGTTATAATCGGTTTTTCCGTCCACGACACAATCGTCGTTTTTGACAGAATACGGGAAAATCTTCTAACCGACCGAGGGCGAAAAGATTTGAAAGATATTATCAACGACAGCATCCGCCAAACTTTCGCGCGCTCGGTCAATACTTCCCTTACTTTAGTCTTGACTCTTTTGGCGCTTTTTTTCTACGGCCCACTCGTTTTAAAATATTTTGTGCTTTTAATTCTAACCGGTACGGTTATCGGAACTTATTCGTCGATTTTTATCGCCTCTCCTTCGCTTTTATTTTTTAAAAATAAACCCCGTTAGAAGTAAGAAATTTTTGGTTTCTGCCGATTTTTCCCATTAGAAAAATCGGACTTCTAATGGGGTAAATAAAAAATCCTCACCGATACTTTGGCGAGGATTAAATACTTTCCTTATTATTATCTGGATATTATAAACGCAGCATTTCTGTATTTTCTGCCGTTTTTATCATCACAACGATAACACCAATGATTGCCGCTACAACAAACGCAATCAGTGTTGTTTTCCACCTTATATCCAAACCCATTGATTAAAATTTCAATAAGTTTGAGTAAGTTAAAACTGACATATCGCTCGTTTCTTCTACGAGCGAACATATAAGCTTTTATCGGCGCCATTGCTGCTGACACTTTTTTAAAATAATCATTGTCAAACTTGAGACAGTTGCTACATATTGACGGCAAAAATTCAATTTGCGTTGTGTTTGGCAAACCGCCGGCGTCTTCCCATTTATGCAAAAAATTTTTTACAACTCCTTGCGCGATGGATTTCCATCCTCCATGAAGCATTCCTGAAATACCGATTGCTTCATCATGAAAAGCGATCGCCGGACACCCGCCGGGAAAAAATACTGCCGCGCCAGTACCGCGATAAATAACGCCGTCGCAAAATATCTGATAAGCTTCTCTTTTCTTAATCTCTTCAAAAAACCAAATATTATTACCATGCTCTTCGACGCGCATAATAATATATTCAGTTTGATTAAAACCAGAAATCGCAAGCGCCCTATCTGCAACTTCAAACGCTTTATCAAACGAACCGTCGGGATAAAAATTCCCCGCCACCCTTAAAGTCATTCCGGCAAAAGAATTACCACCAAGCTGTCTGAATATAAATTGTCTATCCATCTTATCCTCCTGTATATATTTTTATTTAATACTTTAAATAAAGTAAAGTTTTCTACACAAAATGTCAACCTTTATTTTTATTTATTAAAAAGATATAATTTATAAGAATTCCGAGCATTGTTTACACTCTGCAATGTAAAATATAAAG
>CAYOSD010000054.1:0-2725 GCA_964406565.1 uncultured Candidatus Saccharibacteria bacterium
ATTTCTTCGTTGTCCAAGTCTTCAATAATCTGGAGGAAAGATTTTTGCTTGCTATTGATGCATACTCTGAAAAAAGATTTCACCAGTTTATCTTTTCCGCTTTCATCAACAGCCCACTTATTCTCATCGCCCTCAAAGTTTTTATAATTACCACGGATGAGGTCATTAAAAATTTTGCTCGGCTTTTCTTTTTTAATAACAATCAAAAAATACAGATAGTCTTCCCACCTTTTCCAAAAAGGATCATCTATTTGTTCATCTTTTTTTAGGTTTTCGCGAAATTTGTACTTCTTGAACAATTCCAAAATCTCATTAAGGATTTTTCGTAATTCATTTGCCACCTCTTGTTTGTTAGAAATCCAAAATATAACAATATTCTCAAGCAAAAACGCAATACCACCAGTCCAAATTCCTTTTAAATAATCGTTTAATCTGTAATTATCTTTTTCCTTTTCCCAAGCAGTAAATTTGTTTTTAATTTCATTTAAGTCAAAAGAGATTTTTTCTTTAATGTTTAAACTTTCATCAGCTAATAATTCCTGTAAAACAAACTTATCTTGAATCGCCAAAGAAGGTATAAACTCTGAAGAATTTTGATAGTAAGGATCATCTGCACCGAAGTCATTACGATTACCTAAATAGACTTCAATTAAATTCAGCTCGATAATTCCTGGTAGATTTTTGTTTTTAGTATATTCGTTTCTTAAATAGTACAAGAAAAGATTTTCAAAAAAGTCACGATTGGATAAAATTTTAAATTCTCTCAAAACTTTTGGATTGTTTTCATATACTTGCGTCAAGTGTTGAATGAAAAAGAAATCCTGATATCTTCTGTGTTGATAAACAAAGGTAGAATTATCCGACTCGTCGGGCGAAGGTGATGAATATCCATCAAAAAATAAAGTCGCAATATAATTTAAAATCGTATTAGCAGATTTGTAATCTATGCGCGGATATTTAATCAGAATAATTTTTTGAATCTCTTTTTGAGCTAAACGAAATTGAAACTTCTTTTGAAAATGAAAGGAAATTTCTTTATTTAACTCAATTAGTTTATTTTCTTTCGGGTTGAGTAAATTTAATTCTTCAATATTTTTAGCATACTGAGGTTCGCTGATAAGCAACTTCACCTTTTTATCCAGTAGATCAAGGATTGTTGAGTTTTGGTTTAGATTTTCTATTGTGTCCCAAAATAATTTAACCAAGAGGATATCTTTGATTTCTGATAATAATTTTTTGTTATTATTGGATATTCTTTGAAATAATTTATTTTTATTTGAATCATTTTTACCTTTAAAATATTTGTCAATATGGTTCTTTGTTAAGTCGCTGATTTTATATTCAGTAATGTTTGTAAAGTAGGTTTTAACTTTAACCTTATTGAGATTTCCGGAACGGCAAGAAAGTATAATCTTTTTCGTATGGTCATCTTTTTCTAGTTCGTATAAATACAACAAAACATGATCTGCTTTTTCCGCGCTAAGTTCATCTAGTCCGTCTAACAAATATATAAAGCCGGCATTCCCATTCCTAACTTTGTAGTCGTTTTGTCTATTGCGAATCAGATTTTCGATAGTATCGAAAGTGCAATTTTTCAGATTTATCAACATCGGTACGGCTTTATTTTTCTGCAAAACTTTTTTAACATCATCCAACCTATTTTTATCCAATCCAGTAAAAACTTGAAAAAGTTTGTGTATAGAAATACTCTTGCCAGAACCCGGGTGGCCTGTAATTAGAAAATCTTTTTGCTTAGCTTTTAAGATTTTCTTTGTTATGTCTTCCAGTTTTTCTGTTTTAGAGTTAATAAACGGTAATTCGATATATTCTGAAGATTGTAGAAAAGTTAAAATTTTAGGATCCGAACATGATTTAACAAAACCAAATTCATCGCTGAAATCAAAATAAAGTTGAGCTAAATCAAGATTTGCTGGCTGATTTAGAATTTGTTCAAAATTACTTCGAACAACCCACTCAATTTCTATTTTTAGCTCTTTCGCATGCGATTCGATGTCTTTTTTTAATTGACCGTCTTTCCTTCCTTTTTCTCTGCTTTCGGAAAATTCCTGATTGATATAAAAAATAATCCGACTTAACTTCGGATTTTTATCCTTTGCTTTTTCAACGGAGTTTTTAATATTTTCTTGGTCAATTTTTGACTCAAACCATTTTGCTTGAAAACCAATCCATTTATTCTTTTCTAAAATTGGCTCCGTTTCAATTCCTGTCTGATTCTTGTATCTAAAAATACCAGAGGTTCTTTTAAATTTTCTACAAAATAAAAAATATGCCAGTTCTTCAAAACTTTTTCTGTAATCTTCGTTCTTTACCTTAAATTTATCCCAGTTAATTTTCGTCATAACTAAATTCGTCTATTTCCAGATTTAGTTCGGTTATATTTTTTACCGATTACCTTTCGCTCGATTATGCCTTATACACAACATCTCACAATTCTTAGCAGTTGTTTTTCCCCCTTTACTCCAAGCCGATACATGATCGGCTTCCATTTCGTTGAAGCCCCATATTTTACTTTTGTTAGCGTCGTGTCCCATAGCGCAATCAGGACAATTTGATTTATCTTTCGTTTTTGCGGTCTTTGTCTGCGACGCGTAAGCCGATCTTTTAGTTGCCTCATCAAAGACGCGAACATCAAGTAATTTCGTATCCATTGAACCGCCGAGAATATACTCAAAAACTCCTTTGCGATTTTTTACATAAGGATCGG
>CAYOSD010000055.1:0-2542 GCA_964406565.1 uncultured Candidatus Saccharibacteria bacterium
AATAAATAAACATAATACATAATCAAAATTATTGCAAGTTATGTGGGGGATTCATCCCCCACATAACAAGTTATGTGGGGGATTCATTGTTATTGCGGCGTTGATGTTGCTTCAACAGGCGCCGGCTCGCTGGCTTGAATTATTTGCGGTTTAAATTGCGGGTCTAAAATTAATTTAACGCTGAATCTAACTTCTTTTAACCCTTCTTGGCTGCTGGAATTTTCAAGATGAGTTGTTTTTACTTCCGACGATTGATTATAAAGCGCCAATCCTTTAATTAATTCGTTATAATCGGAAGTTGTTCCTTCTATTTTAATTTCCATTTCAGCGGCGCTGAATTTAAAGTCTGAATAACTTGTTTTGGAATAAGTATTTCTTTCAATAAAATCAAAAAGATAAGAAAAGGTTTTATGCTTGGAGAGTAAAGTTTGTATATTCGTCATTTGTGAGAAAAAAGTGATTATTTGCTTTTGTTGGACTTCATCCACTGACTGGTTTAAAACAGATAATTTTTGGTCAAGAGTCCTTGTTTTTGATTTAAGATAAGGCCCATATCCGAACAACATCCCGAAATAAATCAAAACCGTAAAAATAAAAACAACGAGCGTTAAAATAAGAACCCTCCACGGAGTTTGCGCGGATAAATATTCTTTGCTTCTTAATTGTCCTCCAAGTGTCGGCATATTATTTTTGTTGCGATTCTAATTTTATCACTCTTTCTTCCAATCTTCTTATTTGAGCTCCGAATAAAAGCATTTCCTGTTCTTGTTTTTCATAAAGCGCTATAAACTTGTCAAGTTTGGTAAATAATTCGCTGGAATTTTCTTTCATTTCACGAATTTCATTTTCCACTCTGTCTAATCTATTTTCCACTCTATCGAATCTTTTATCTACGCCATCGAATCTTTTATCTACGCCATCGAATCTTTTATCTACGCCATCGAATCTTTTATCTACGCCCATAAAACCCTGTTGCGTTAATAACGCTAATTTATCCAAAGTCATTTTTACTTGTTTTATTTTTTTATTTACTTGCGCCATATTTTTTGTTTCTTATGTTAAATTTTTCAGCCTTTTAACTATTTTCTAAAACCTAACACCTAAAACCTAAAACCTATTTTATCGCCAACCCCACGGCTATCGCTAATTCGGCGCCAAGCTGTTTTTTCAATATTCCAATTTCCGGAGAATAGCTCAATGCTGAAAGCGAATCGCCGACTAAAACGGGCGCGCTTGTTTGTTTTGCAAAATATTCTTCAATGCCCAACAAATTGGCGCCGCCTCCGGCAAGAATAATTTTTTCAATCTTTTTTTCCTGTTCTCTTTCAAACTTATTTTTTGCTCTCAATCCTTCTCCAATTATAGCATCAAGATAGGGCAAGGGCAATGTGGATAACTCATATTCCGCCGCTCCCGCTTTTAACCCTTTTTGCTTTTTAAGATTTTCAGCGCGTTTTACGTTAATGCCCAAACCATTGGCTATCGCGCTTGTTAAAGATGACCCGGCGATATCGGTAAATACATTTAATTTCAAAAACCCCTGGTCAATTGCCGCGATATTAGTTGAACAAGCGCCGATATCAACCATTAAAACAGGGGCTTGGTTATTGCCGACTAAAGCCCGCGCCAAACTCAAACTTTCAATTTCCAGCGCTTTTAATTTCAAACCGGCCATTTTAAAAATATTTTGGTATCTTTTTATGATTTCTTTGGGAATGGAAATCAAAAGAATCTGCTGTTTTATCCCCCCTTCTGTTTCTTTATCTCCGACTTTCAGCCAATCAATGGCGACTTCCGAAACCGGCAATGGAATGTGCTGTTTTATTTGGAACGCCATGGCTTTGGCAACATCAGCCTCCGGCATCTGCGGCATTTCCAATAAAGTGATAAAAACCGAAAAAACGGGAATGGAAGCAATTGCTTCCTTGGCTTTAAATCCCGCTTCTCTTATAAGAATCTTTAGAAGGTCAGCTGTTTCTTTTTCAGCGATTTTAAGGGCGCTGCTTTGAATAGCGCTGTTGGGGCGGTCTAAGTGAGTGTTGCTTCTCAAAATCCCATAATTGATAAGTTTCGGCAAAGTTGAAGTTTTTTTAATTTCAACGATTTTTATCGCGGCCGTGCCAATATCAACGCCAAGGACCGAACCCATACCAAGATATGATTTTATAAGATTAAACAATTTAGGATTTAGGATTTAGGATTTAGGATTTAGGATTTTTTAGTTCCTATATTCTATATTCTAAATTCTATATTCTTCAGTATAATTAATAATATCATGCTTTCATTTTTAATCAAAGCGAAAAATTTTATTCTGGATATTTTGTTTCCGCCGATTTGTCTTAATTGTAAGGGCGGATTAACGCGGAATGAATATCTTTGCGACACTTGCTATAATTCAATCCGATTAAACACTTCCCTATTTTGTCCGGTTTGTCGTTTGCGATTGGCGGACTTCGTCTCGCCGAAGGCTCGCTTCGTCCAGCCGAAGGCGGACTTCGTCTCGCCGAAGGCTCGCTTCGTCCAGCCGAAGGCGGACTTCGTC
>CAYOSD010000056.1:0-2514 GCA_964406565.1 uncultured Candidatus Saccharibacteria bacterium
ATATTAATGTGGTTGAAATATAAAAATAAAACTATCTAGCCATAAGTTGGACTTATGGCCTATTTAAAATTAATTATGAAATTAGTTAATTATATGTTATAATATGAGTTATGAGTTTAGATATTGTTTCAAAAATAAAAGAAATATATAGTGATTTTAAAAATAAGTTAAGCGATATACAAAATCGCAAAAAATCTTTATTTAAAACATATCGGACAAAACTTAAAGAGGCCAAAATAAAAGAGCTTCAAAAATCTATAAAATCATGAACATGGAATTTTCCAAAAAAGAAGAAGTTGCGATATTAGAGAAAAACGAAAAGTCTAGAATTTCAACAATGGAAGCAGAAAAAAGTGATCAAGAATTTGCAAGTGAAATTTTATCAAGAATTGAAAATGAGATAAATTCTGAATCGTCATCGCAAGTTGAAGTACAAAAAATTGAAGACTCAATTTCACTTACTAATCTAGCGACAAATGAAGAAATAAAAAAAGAGCTTGATTTAGAAAATAAATTAGGTGATTTGGATACTGAAGCAAAAAACGTCGGTGAAGAAGCGAAATCTAAAATTTCAGAAATTACTGGTTTTAGCAAGGCATATCATCATCCAGAATATCGCAAGAATATAGCTAAGCAGATTTTGGAAGCTAGAAAAACTGGAGAAAATGCTGAAAAAATCAGAACAGATTTCTATGAAAAAACCACTAGCGAAAAAGAAAGTTTTGAGTTGCAGGAAAAAGAAAGAAGTATTGCGGAAATAATGAAAGAAAAAGATTTGGTTGTTGTTCATGGCATGCTTATGCCGGAATTGAATCCGCATACTCTAAGAGGCTCTGATTTTAATAATAAGGTATTAAATAATACTCGGAAGGATATTGGATTTGAAGATACATATAACGTGATTGCAGGTCTTAGTCCAACTATTTCTGCTTCAATCCCATCTCCTGACAGACCTAATAATGGTCTCGCATTTCGTCATGGAGTTATATTAGCAGAAGGACAAATTCTATCAGCAAAAAAAGAAGATTCTGGGTCAGTTGCTTTCAGTTTATACAAAAGAATTCCTAAATATGGAAATGAGGATCATAAACATTCAGCCATTCAACCCAATATTGATATAGAATCTATTGTACCGAGTGCGGGACAGAATAGTTCCACATGGAATGAACTGACCGTTGAAAAACCAAAAATCGCAGGTTTATTCCAGGACTTATCAATAAATAATGAATACTATAATATCAACAATCCAAAATCTAAATGGAAAGTAATATTTCCCGATAGACAAGAAAGTGAAATTTTGGAAGAAATTGAAAAAGAAAAAGCAGAAAGAAAAGAAGAATTAAATAAAGAACTATTTAGAATGAAGGAATATTCCGAAAAGTTGAAAATTCCATTATATGCCTTTAAAAATGAAGAGGGAGAATTAAAAAAATACAAAGTGGAATTCACTGAAGGAAAACACAAGGATTCATATTTAAAGAAAATAAAATATGGATTTACTGATGACAATATACCAAGTGAAGAAAAAGAATTAATTTGGTCATATAATTTATTACCAACCACGGCTTTAGAAATACATAATAAACAAACAGAAGTATCAAAAGATGAGAAAAATCAGATTATTCAAAGTCTGAAAGATAAAAAAGTATTTTCTCAGAATTAATTATCAACCCAAACTCCCCACATTTCTTCTCCGCACGGGCGAGTCCGTAAAAATTTTAGACATAAGTTAGACATAAGTCGGACTTATGGCTATTATTTAATTTCAAAACTTGCTTTCACCGTTACCATTATTTCTTTCTCTATTTTGGAAGTGTCATACATTCCGTAATCGCTTACATCAACCGAATTTGGCGCTATTACTTGCACTACTCCGCTTGAAGCAGATTTTAATACACCGATTTTTTTACCACCAGCAATAGCGAGTTGTTCTGCGCGGGCTTTAGCATCTGCTACTGCATTCGCTAAAAGTTTAACTCGCACTGCTGGGAGTTTCGAATAATAATATTCTAGAGAATTAGTTGAAAACAGCACGCCCTTATTGATTAGAGAATTGGTATTCTTTGCTAGAGCATCAATTTTCTGAACATCGCTGGATTGAACTTCAAAATTCTGAACTAGATTATATTTCTTTTCTGTTTGATTATTATTGTCCCAGATTTCATTCATAAAGACAGGAGAGATGCTTAAACTTTCTGCTGGAATTCCATTGGCGGTAAAGAAATCTTTAACCTCTTTCAAGTCAATATCCATTTTTGCATAACCGTCTTTTACTGTAGAGACCGATACTTGACGAGTAATGGAAGAAGTCCATTTAACTTTATCTGAAACTACCGCTTTTTTTGCAGAACCTGTAGTTGAAATATAATCCACAGAACGAATCTTGTAAAAAGCGAAAACTCCCAATCCAGTGCTGATAATTAATGATAATCCTAATATTAAACCGAACGTCACATAATTTTTGTTATTGTTTTCCATACTTTTATTCTACAAAAAATCCACAAATCAAGCAAA
>CAYOSD010000057.1:0-2388 GCA_964406565.1 uncultured Candidatus Saccharibacteria bacterium
ACTTTAATGATCACAGGCGCTTTGCGCCTTTAAATAATATTTGTGCAACAAAGCCGAAATTTTGTATAAAAATAATCTTATGAAAAAAATACTAATAATTGTTTTAACAATAATATTACTAACAGGAGTTTGGGTCGTAGTAAAAAAAATTAATATGAGAATTAATAATCCAATATTGTCTGATAATCACGTCACTTCAATGATTAACGATAATCAATCAGCCAATCCTGCAAACAACGCCACTTCAACAAGTATTAATAATAAGCAGAGTTCAAATTCAACTTCTCCAACTATTGTCAATCCGCCAAGCGCTTATAAAAAATTAAGTTCTCCTTTTGGTTTTCTAGAAGGGTTTTCCAGTGTTGACGAAATCAACTATTTTTCTTATTTAGGCGCGGGTATCAATAGAGATGGGCGTTTGGCATGGGAAGTTTTTGAAAAATCTCCGGGAGTATATGACTGGAGCCGTTCTGATAAATTAATTAAAGCATCAGCTAATATCGGCAATGATTGGCTTTTTGGAATCAATCCGCAAAATTCTGCAGATAAGAAAAAGTGCCGCGTCACGACAGATGCTTGTTCTAATCTGAAAGCGGAATGCACGCTGTGCGATGTGGAAAATTATTCCCAATTTTTTACCGCTATAGTCAATAGATATAAAGGTAAGGTAAAATTTTGGCAGATAGGCAATGAGGAAAATCACGCCTGGAAAGAAAGTCCTGAGAAATACGCGGATTTTGTGAAAATAAATTATGACTTGCTTAAAAAAAATTGTCCGGATTGCCAGCTGGTGTTGGGTGGAGTGTCTTCGCGGCCGTCGGGATATTATGATTTCTATAAGCGAGTTATAAACGGGGCGGGCGAAATAAAAAAACAAGGCAGAGGAGAAACTTTCAATGTTTTTGATTTCCATTGGGCCGGCTGGTACGGAAGCTATAAGCAGATAAAAGATGTTGGTAACAATCAATATTATGATTTTAAAAAGTATGTCTCCGATATAAAGAGCGATTTGAAAGCAAACAACATAAGCGCGGAAATATGGATAACGGAAATGTCCACCTACAGCGGGGATCCGGTTGACGGCAATCCGTCCGGAGAATTTTTGACGAATCCTCCGCAGACGGAACGACAGCAGGCGAGCGAGCTGGTTAAAAGATATGTGTATTCTTTCGCCAGCGGCATTAAGAAAGTTTTTTGGGTGAAAATTAATGAATGGTATAAATTCGCCGGGCTCGCGAACGGATTTTATGACAATGTCGGTTTGATAAATAATCCGCAGGCCGACGGCGATTCTTCAAAAAAACTCGCGTATTATTCCTACAAGAAGATGGTTGAGACCCTTAAAGACAGCGATTGGAGCAATGTTCAGCCAATTCAAGAAAAAGATGGAGTATATGTGTATAAATTTAATAAGTTGGGAAAATATATCTGGGTGGCGTGGAACGATAATTTAGAAGAAAAACAAATCACCATCTCTGGCATAACTTCAGCTCAAGTAAAAATTACCGAGGCAGTTTCAAAATACGGAGCAGGCAAGGGAGTGTTAAATTATAGTACTGCCTTCAATACAGAAACAAAATCAGTTCAGAATGACAAGGCGACTATTGTGTTAAAAGACGCGCCGGTATTTATTGAAGAATAATAGTGGGAATAAAAATGGATTAATATTAATTAATTACCCAAGAATGAGGCTTTTAATAAAATAGTTATATATTTCAGTCCATTTATGGCTATAAACAAAAAACCGGAATTAATCGCGCCGGCGGGGAATTTGGAAAAAATGAAAACTGCTTTTGTTTTCGGAGCGGATGCTGTTTATGCCGGCATTCCGGATTTTTCCATGCGGGCACGTGTAAACAATTTTACCATCAGTGATTTGAAAAAAGCGGCTGCCTACGCCCATGGCATAAAGAAAAAAATATATATAACTATCAATATAATCGCCCACAACCGCCATTTGAAAAAATTGCCGGCGCATATCAGAAAAATTAAAAATTTAAAGCCCGACGGACTGGTAGTATCCGACCCGGGAGTTTTGCTGGCCATAAAAAAATTATGGCCGCAGGCAAAAATACATTTAAGCACCCAAGCCAATTGCACTAATTGGCAGTCGGCCAGATTCTGGCAGAAGCAGGGAGTAAGCCGGATTATATTAGGGAGAGAAGTTTCTTTGGAAGAAATAAAAGAGATAAGTAAAAGGGCGCCAGAATTGGGAATAGAGAGCTTTGTGCATGGCGCCATGTGCATGGCTTATTCGGGCCGGTGTTTTTTATCCAAATATTTTACCGGCCGCAGCGCTAATTTAGGCGATTGCATCCAGCCGTGCGGGTGGCAGTACTATATAAAAAAACAAGAAAGCAAGAAAATAAGAAAGCAAAATAAATATAA
>CAYOSD010000058.1:0-2279 GCA_964406565.1 uncultured Candidatus Saccharibacteria bacterium
GGCGATATGGGGTTTTCATCATTCTTTTTCAACCTACCAGAGCCTCAACGACAAAGATACATTGTTGGAAATGTGGCCAAGCAAGAAATAAGAGCTAAATATATCTCTTGTCGATATAGCAAGAAAAAATGTCAAAATTGTTGGGCAAATTACTTCAATATTTTTGATAAAAGCCAGGGCTCAGAGATTGTTCGTAAGAGAAATTTTTTATCAATTCAATACGCCAATTACTTTAAAGAGATGGCCAAAAATAATCCCCTCTTTAAGGAGTATATAAATAAAGCAAAACAACACATTTGTTTTTAAAAAATGTTCAAATTTAATAAAGAAATTTTTTCTTTGAAATTAACCATTGCCAATGCCTGTAATTTAAGATGCCGATATTGCTTTGTAAATAAAAAAGATGATTTTATGGATCTAGAAACAGCAGGCAGGGCTATTAGATTTTTTCTTGCTTCTCTTGGCAAAAATAAGATGTTAATTGTATACGGCGGTGAACCACTTTTACATCCCTTATGGCCGGAAATAATTTTAATTGCTGAACAACTCGCTGATAAATTTCAGAAAAAATTAATTATTGGTTTGCCAACAAATGGAATATTGTTAAATAAAGAAAATCTCTTATTTTTAAAGAGGCATAAAGTAGCTCTTTCAATAAGTATAGATGGGAATAGATATGCCCATAACCAAAATAAAAAGTTTCTTAATAAGCGAGGCACTTTTAATTATCTTCTAAGAAAGATTAAATTGGCTTTTAATACTTTAGGCGCCGAAAATGTCTCTGCTTTAATGACCATTGCTCCGAATTTGAGTAAATATTTATATAAAAATTTTTTATTTATTATTAAATTAGGCTTCTCAAAAGTCCATATTGATCCTGTTCATGGGGCTAATTGGAGTTTGCGAGAAAAAAAAGAATTGATATTGAATTTTTACAAAATAGCAGATTTTTGTTTTGAGAGCATTAAAAGTGATAGGTTTATTTTTCTTTGTCCGCTTTTTAATCCTCTTACTAATCAATGGATTAAAAAACATCAAAGTTTTTCCTGTCCATTTTATGCTGATTTAGAAATTTATCCTCAGGGAGAAATATCATTTTCGCAGTTTTTAATTAATTCTTCTAATGAAAATATCCGAAACCAAGCTATAATCGGAAACATTAGAAACAATTTTTTAATGGATAATTATAAAAAATGCCAATATAACAAACAATGTCAATTTTGTTTATTAAATTATTATAAATCCATTGAAGACCCCAAAGTTAAAGGTAGTGAATTAGTAGAAGAAAGAAATAAAATTCTAGAGAAAATGAATAATCAAATTTCTCTTTATTCTTTCAAAGATGAAAGATATACAAACTATTATCAAAAATCCCTAAATTTATGGAGAGAAATAATAATTTCATAAGTAAAATAGAAATTTATGAAAATAAATCAATATAAAAAGTGGATTGGTAAAAATTTCTTAAAAGGGATCGAACTTGATGTTTTTTTTGAAAAGGCAATAAAATTAGAAAATATTAAGACGAAGGGAGTGAGAGATGAAATTGAATCTTCTTTTAACTCAAGGGATGGCTTGGGGTTACTTAAAATAACTCACATTTTTTCTCGTTTAGGCGGCAAAGGAGATGAGATAATGTCAGCCCCAAATTTCATAAAAACAGAAAAACTTGTTGATTTTTTAAAAGATGTTAATAAAAAAAATAAGACAAAATTTAATATTCAAATTCTAAGAAAAATATTAAATTTATCTTTAGCTCCAATGATGAATGAGAGTAAAAATTTTATTGTTAATTTTGACTTTAAGAAAAAGCGCCTAACAAAAATGAGCATAGCTCTTAACCCTAAAGATTTAAGACACTTATTTAAAATTCTTTCAAAAGATTTATCAATTTTCTCCAAGAAGATAGAGGTTGAAAAATTAGCTTTTGTTAATGTTGACTTTTATCCAAATAAAATAACTCAAACAAATTTTTATTATTATTTTTATAATGTGTCAAAAAGTATATTTTATAAATTTTCATCTTTTAAATTAAAAATACTTCTCATTCTTCTCAAAAAAATACCTCCAGATTATGTTTTTATAATGCAAAAAATTAAACAAAAAAAACTAATTTTTGGAGGAATTTATTTTTGTTATGATCAATCTAAAAAATTGGAGGATTTTTTAACAATCAAATATTTACAGAAAATTTATCCTTTTTTAAAATCACTTCAGTTTCTAATCAAAGGTTTTCGGATTAGTTTCTTAGCAATTAAGCCAAAAAACATTGTAGAGGT
>CAYOSD010000059.1:0-2255 GCA_964406565.1 uncultured Candidatus Saccharibacteria bacterium
TCCTTCTTTTCTCATTCTTTCTTCAAACACCGGGTCAACATAATAAAAATTTCCGATTGCCACACTTTTTTCAAAAACCAAACTGAATATCGGTTCAATGCCACTGGAAGTTCCGGCAATCATTGAAATTGAACCTGTTGGCGCGATAACGGTATTAAATCCGTTTCTGATTCCATATTTTTTTATTTTTTTCACGATTCCATTCCAATCAAGATGCCATGATTTCTTATCCTTAAATCCAGCAAACGGCAATTTTCCATCCTTATAAAATGATTTGTCAAAATACGGCATTCTTCCTCTTTCCTTCGCAAGCTCAATGGAAGCCGACTTTGCGTGATAATTGATAAATTCCATCAGCCGCTCCATAAATTCTAAACACTGCTTGGAAGCGTAAGAAATTTCAAGCTCATAAAACAAATCTGCAACGCCCATTACGCCCAATCCAAGTTTGCGCGTGTTTAAACTTATTTCTTCAATTTCCGGCAAAGGATATTTATTAATATCCACCACGTTATCTAAAAATCTTGTGGCGATTTTAACGTCGCGTTCAAGCGCCTGCCAATCAAAATGCGGTTTTTTACCGCCGTTTTTCTTCAAATATCCCCAAACGTTTATTGAACCGAGGTTGCAAGATTCAAATGGGTAAAGCAAAACTTCGCCGCAAGGATTAGTGCATTCAATCGGTCCAAGATGTTTTGTAAAAGGATTATATTCGTTGATTCGGTCATAAAATAAAATTCCCGGCTCGGCTGATTCCCAAACTTGATAAGCGATAATGTCAAAAAGCTGTTTCGGGTCTATCTCTTTAACAACTTTTCCGTTTCTTGGATTTATTAAAGGATACATTTTCCCTTCTTTTAAACATTGCCAAAATTCCGGCTTAACCATTATGGAAATATTAAAATTTCTCAAAGCCTTATTCCCTTCTTTGGCTTTAATGAATTTATCAATATCCGGATGGTCGCTGTTTAAAATTCCCATATTGGCGCCGCGCCGAATTCCGCCCTGCTTGATTACGTCCGTCATATTGTCAAACATAGACATAAAACTTATCGGGCCGGAAGAAGTACCGCCGGTAGTTTTAATAAAATCGTTTTCCGGTCTCAAATGAGCAAAATTATATCCCACTCCGCCGCCGGATTTGAAAATAATTGCCGCAGCTTTCAAAGAATCCATTATTGATTCTATGGAATCTTCTATGCCGAGCACGAAACAAGCCGAACCCATCCCAAAATAATTGCCGAAATTCGCCAAAGCCGGAGTATTGGGCATAAAACGGCGCTCCACCATTAAATTATAATAAGCGTCAATTTCCGATTCGTATTTATTAAAATATCCTTTTCTTAAAAGCTCCAAAAAATTCTGCCAAGAAACTTTAATTTTCCTGTCTTTTGCCAACCGGTCATATACTCTTTTTACTCCCTCTAAATGAAATTGATTGAGCTTGTATTTACCGATTGAAAATTTACCAATAAATTTTGTCGGGTCAAATTCTTCAAAACGACGCTCTGGATTTCCACCCGCTTTTTTATAAATTTTGGCATCGTAAAAAAAGGAAGGAATTGCCGTATGCGTCGCCACTCTTTCAAAAAGCTGTTTGGGCGATTCAATAATTTTTCCTTCTTCGTCTTTTCTTAAATAACGCGACGCTAAAACTCTCAAAGCATTGATGTCAAATTTCTTGTCAACTTCATCTACTTCCTCTTTATTCAAAACCTGTTCTTTTTCTTTCCTTATTTCCGCCCGATGCTGGCGGTATAAAATATAAGATTTCGCCATCCGGGCGTGACCGGTTTCAATTAAAATCTTTTCAACGGCGTCCTGGACTTCTTCAATTTGAGGAATAGCGCCTTTCTTTATTTTCCGCTTAAGTTGATTTAAAACTTCTTTGGTTAAATCTTCCGCCAACTGCCAATTTTCTTCGCCAATCGCAATAGACGCCTTGTAAACGGCATTAGTTATTTTTTCAATTTTAAACGGCGCTATTTGGCCATTACGCTTGCGAATGTTTTTAAACATACCAATGTTATTAAGCTAATTTTCACGAATTTAAAACTAATTCTCACTAATCACAAATTCGTGATTCGTGTTAATTCGTTTTTAATTAGTGGCTATTCGCTTATCTCTTCTTTTTTCTCAAAAACGCCGGAATATCATACACGTCGTCCCAATTTTCGCTTCTTTCTTCGCTGATTATTTCTTCTTTTTCTTTTTTTTTTACGTCTTTGACGCTATTTATCGTTGACGTTTCAATT
>CAYOSD010000060.1:0-2228 GCA_964406565.1 uncultured Candidatus Saccharibacteria bacterium
AAGCGACTCCTTCGGGGCCTTCCCCCCCCAACCCCCTTCCTTTTTGCCCGCCCGAGCGTTCAGTTTCGGTTCTGCCGAGCGAAGCTCGGCGATCATTCGGGATTTTATTCAAAATGGGTTCTGACTTTTTCAAACAAACACCAAAATAATTTTAAATAAAGAATAACTAAAATGAATCAATTAAATCATATAGCTATTATTCCAGACGGCAATAGAAGATGGGCGGAAAAAAGGCGGATGCCGTTTTTTTTTGGGCATCGCGAAGGAGCGAAAACTGCGGAAAAAATATTAAAAATAGCTCTTGAAGAAAAAATTCCATATATTACTTTTTGGGGATGTTCGGTAAATAATGTTGTTAAACGGCCTAAATTAGAAACCTCTTTTTTATTTAAATTATTTGAACAACATTTTAAAAATATAATTAAAGATAAAGAAATTCATAAAAATAAAGTGAAAATTAACGTATTCGGTCGTTGGGAAGAATTTTTTCCGAAAGGAGTGAAATTGGCGATTAGAAAAGCTATTGACGTCACAAAAGAATATGAAAATTTACATTTGAATTTTTTATTGGCTTATAGCGGCGTTGATGAAATGACGGAGGCGATAGAAAAAATATCAAAATCCAATCTGTCCCATTCGTCAACTGGCGGAGGCGGATTAAATTCTAAATTAACGATTAACGAAAAATTGATTAAAAATAATTTGTGGACGAAAGATTTACCACCAATTGATTTGATTATTCGCACCGGCGAAGCCCCAAATTGGTTTCATTGGTCGGATGGTTTTATGATGTGGGATGTGGCAAACGCTCAAATTTATTCCACTGAAACTTTATGGCCTGATTTTTCAGCGGAAGAATTTAAAAAAGTTGTTGGAAAATTCAAGAGTGTTGAAAGAAGAATGGGGGAATGATAAGAGATATCATTGACGAAATTATTTATTTAGAGTAAATTTATTCATACGATGGACAAAGAAATTTTAGAACAAATTAAACCCGGGGCGGTTGTGAGAGTTTCGGAAAGAATCAAGGAAAAAGACAAGGAAAGAATCAGCAAATTTAAGGGCGTGGTGCTTGCCAGAAAACACGGCAAAGAAACCGGCGCCACTTTTACCGTGCGCGCCACACTTGGCGATGTTGCGGTTGAAAAGATTTATCCGATAAATTCTCCGATAATCGCCAAAGTTGAAATTTTAAGTTCTCCTAAAAAAGTTCATCGTTCCAAACTTTATTTTTTAAGAAAAGTTTCCAAGAAAGTTTCACGACAGAAAATCGGCGTGGCGGCGTAAATTATAGAAGCGGATATGTGCCGATTTTTTGAAAATAGAAGCGGATATACGCGGAAAATAAATGAGCGGGTGGCGAAACTACCTCGTTTTATTTTATATTATTATTGGTATACGCTATTAGTTTGAGATATGATATAATAATAAAATGGGGAGGAGGGGAATAAAACCACAGAATAAAGTTTTAATAAGGTGGTCTTCGGAATTTGCTTATGCGATTGGACTATTAGTGACGGATGGAAGCTTATCAAAAGATGGCAGGCATATTGTTCTTGTGTCAAAGGATAGAGAAATGATAGAGAATTTTATGAAAGCCTTGGATTTTCAAAATAAAATAGGAAGACATAGTAGGGGAAGTTCTATAGATAAAAAATATTTTAGAGTACAGTTTGGGGATGTGAATTTTTATAATTTTTTACTTAAAATAGGTCTAATGCCTAATAAAACAAAAATTATTAGAGATGTGAAAATTCCTAGTAAATATTTTTTTGATTTTTTAAGAGGACATTTTGATGGCGACGGCAGTTTTTATTCTTATTGGGATCCACGTTGGCGGAGTAGTTTTATGTTTTATACAGTTTTTGTTTCTGCGAGCAAAAATCATATAGAATGGCTTCAAAAATTTATTTATAAATTTTTGAAAATAAAAGGGTATGTTGCAAAAAGCGTTACTAATTCAGTATATCAATTAAGATACGCAAAAGCAGATTCTTTAAAATTATTATCAAAATTGTATTATAATTCTGATATTGTTTGTTTATCTCGGAAACGTTTGAAAATTCGCAAGGCATTGAGTATAATAGGAATAAAGATAGTATAAATTTTGCCCGGGTGGTGTAATTGGTAAACGCGTACGCTTGAGGTGCGTATGCCGCAAGGCGTGGAGGTTCGAGTCCTCTCCCGGGCACCAAATTGGACTTCGTGATTTTTTGTGGGGGGAAGCA
>CAYOSD010000061.1:0-2204 GCA_964406565.1 uncultured Candidatus Saccharibacteria bacterium
TCCAGTCGTTCAATGAGATGGTTCAAAACCTAAGTAATTCTTACCAATCTTTGAAAATGGCGGAGACGGAAACGAAAAAAAGCGAAAAATTATTCCGCTCTTTTCTTGACTCCGCCCCGCTTTGCATCAAATGGTTTGATAAAGACGGAAACTTAATTTCCATAAACAAGAACGGACGAGAAGAACATTATTTGGAAGGCAAAATGGAAGAGGAAATAAAAAACTGGAAATATCTTGATTCCATTGACGAAGCATATCGCCCGATGGTTAAAGAGAAAATGGATTCGGCGTTAATGGGAGAAACAAGCAGTTTTGAAATGAAACATGTTGTTAACGGTTCAAGAGAACAATGGTGCGCGGCGACAATAACCCCCGTTAAAAACGACGAAGGGGACATATCAAATATCCTGTTTATTTCAAGAGGATTGACCAAAGAGAAAGCCATAAAAGAAGAGCGTGAAAAAAATATTAAAAAAACAGAGGAAACAAAATCCGCGCTTTTTAACATTCTTGAAGATATAAAGGAATCGGAAAGAAAATTTCAAGAAGAGCGCGACCGGTCGCAGGCCATTATTTCCTCTATGGGCGAGGGACTTGTCGTCATAGACAAAAATTACATGATAGTCATGGCGAATAAGACCGCTGAAAGTTTATTGGAAATACCTGCGGGAAAAATGATCGGTCGCGATACCAAGAAAATTGTTTCTATTTTAAAAGGCGAACAGGAAATTCCCGACGACGAACGTCCGGAGGCAAAAACATTCAAAACAGGCGAAACAATAATAATAAGGTTAGAGGATAATTATTACTTAAAACTGCCTTCGGGTAAGAAATTTCCAGTGGAAATAATCTCCGCCCCTTTGCGTGGAGACGGAATCACGGCGGCTGTAGTCATTTTCCAAGATATCTCAAAAGAAAAATCTTTGGATGAAGCGAAAAACAGCTTTATTTCCATCGCTTCGCACCAATTAAGGACTCCCCTTACCTCAATCCGCTGGTACGCGGAAATGCTAGGCTCCGAAGATGCCGGCCCGCTCAATGAAAACCAGAAAAATTTCGTAAGCAGAGTTTACGGCAGCGCTTTAAAATTAAACGAGGTTATTAATCTGCTTTTGTCTTTAGCAAGAATTGAAAGCGGAAAAACGGGAAGAGAAATTAGCAAAATAGATCTAATTGCTTTTACCGACGACATAACTAAAGAGCTTGAGCCGCAATTCAAACAAAAAAATATCAGTGTCGCGCTTGTCCCGCCAACGGAAAAACTGGCTGAAATAAAGTATGACGTTTCAATGTTACGGCAAATAGTAACCAATCTGCTTTCCAACAGCATCCGCTACACTGAAAATAACGGCAAAATAGAAATTAAAATAGAAAAGAGAGAAGATAAAATAATTTATTCCGTTAAAGACGACGGTATCGGCATCCCCGCTGACCAACAAGGCAAAATTTTCCAAAAATTCTTCCGAGCGGACAATACCTCAACCGCCGTCCCCGACGGTTCAGGGTTGGGTCTTGCATTAGTCAGAGCGCTTATTGAAATGAATAATGGAAGTGTGTGGTTTGAATCGCCAACCGCTTGGACCGATAAATCTGGGAAAGAAGAGAAAAAAGGAACAGCGTTCTATTTTACAATAAACTCATAAACCTTATTGGACTTATTGAATTTATTGGATTAATATAAAAACATGCCGGAAAATAAAAAAATCTTAATTGTGGAAGACGATTTGCCCACTATTGAAGCGGTTGCTTTTAAATTAAGCCGAATGGGGGTTATGGCCGACACTGCCCTGAACGGCGAAGAAGCCGTTGAAAGGCTTAAAAGAACTAAATATGACCTGGTCATTTTGGATATTCTTTTGCCCAAAAAAAACGGCTTTGAAGTTCTACGAGAATTAAAAAATAACGGCCAGTCAAAAGACGCCAAAATTATCGTTCTTTCCAATTTAGGGCAGGAAGATAATGTCAAAAGGGCGATGGATCTCGGCGCTGACGACTATATAGTTAAATCTGATATCAACATCAACAAGCTGACGGAAAGAATTATTAAAGAATTGTAATCCCTCACCCTTCAAGCATCTATGTTTTTCCATGTTTATTTATTAAGGTCAAAAAAGATAATAGTTTCTATATTGGTTTTGCTGAGAATCTTAAAGAAAAAATGGAAAAACATAATCAAGGCATGGTACAATCTACAAAGAATATAA
>CAYOSD010000062.1:0-2190 GCA_964406565.1 uncultured Candidatus Saccharibacteria bacterium
GGATGGGTTTGGGGCGGCTTGGGCAGCTCGAAAAAAATTCGGCAATAAAGCGGAATATCTTGGCGTCGACCATAGATTTACTCCGAAAGAGAAATTTATAAAAACACGCAAAGAAATTTATACGCTTGATTTTTGTTATAGTCAGTCGATTCTTAAAAAATTATTGAAGATAAATCCCAATATTGCGGTTATTGATCATCACATCACCTCTAAAGAGATTATCAAGTCGGCAAAAAAATATTTTTATGCGCTGAATCATTCCGGTTCCGTATTGTCTTGGATGTATTTTCATTCTAAAAAACCAGTACCGCGTCTTTTACAATATATTGAAGATGTTGACCTTTGGAAATGGAAATTGCCGTTTTCAGCGGAAATATCCGTTGCTTTGGAACTTTATAATAATTTTGATTTTAAAAAATGGGATAAAATTGCGTCGAATTTTGAAGATGATAAAAAAATAATGAAATATGTGAATGAAGGAAAGCTGATTTTAAAATATCGAGGCGCTATTTTAAAACGAATTTTAGGCGGGGTGGAAAAAGTAAAATTTGAAAAACAAAAAGCTTATGTTATTAATTCGCCGGTTTGGCAGTCGGAAATAGGAAATTATATTGTGAAAAATAAAAAAGCGATCGGCATTGTATGGTCGCGTAAATCAGGAAAGATAAATGTTTCATTAAGGTCAAATGGCAAAATAGATGTTTCAAAACTTGCTTTTAAACATGGCGGAGGCGGTCATAAAGCAGCTAGCGGTTTTACGTTGGATGTTGAAAAACCGTTTCCGTGGAAATAAAAATATATGAATAAAATAACCGCATATTGCGACGGTGGAAGTAGGGGAAATCCCGGACCGTCGGCCATCGGCGTTTATATCCCGCAGCTTAAAAAAGAATATTCAAAGTTTCTCGGTAAGGCGACGAATAACGAGGTTGAATATCAAGCGGCGATTTTCGCTTTAAAGAAAATAAAGCATTTAATAGGCGGCGAAAAGGCGGATAAATCGGAGGTGGAATTAAGAATGGACAGCGAATTAATCGTCAATCAATTAAGCGGCAAATATAAAATCAAGGAAAAAGATTTAATTCCCTTTTTTATTGAAATTTGGAATTTGAAGCAGGATTTTGGGAAAGTGAATTTTATCCATATTCCGCGCGAAGAAAATAAAAAAGCCGATTGGCTGGTAAATAGGGAATTGGATAGCCAAATCAGGTTGTTTTGACAAAACGTTAAAAATTAGTATAATGGTTAAATCGGTAAGGAAACGATAGCTCCGATGTAAAAGTCGGGGAGGAAGGTCCGGACGCTTATAGAAGTATCCGTTAACAACGGACCGCAGTAATGCGAGAGGTGCGAGCAGTGACGCTCTGGTCCGAAAGGGTCGGAGAAGCCTAATCCCAAGCTAAATGGCTTAATCCTGTTATAGGGACAAAAAGACAGGAATGAAACGGCTAAATCCTTACTAAGCGCAAGGCCGAACTGAGTATCTAACGCTTTGAATACTTGGAGTGCCGCTAGAGTTCGCGAGTAATCAAGGACCCAGATAAATTATCGTTTAGACACAAAATCCGGCCTATCACTTACCGATAAAAAAACCGCCATTAGGCGGTTTTTTTATTATTTTAAATATTTTAATTGTCTCCGAATAATAGCTTTATTGCCGCGCGGCAAATGTCGGGAATCGTTCCGCCGACAATGTGGCTTTTGGTTTCTTGTAAGCTCATTTTTCTATTGCCGTTTTCGTATTTGATGTAATTGTTTTCCAAATAGCCGATTTTCACGCCTCTATAATTATAAATATCATCGCGAATGTAATAGCCGATTTTATTCCCGCCAACTTCCCAAATATCATTACCTCGGATATAGCCGATTTTTTCCCGTTCTCGAAATATGTCATTTTCTATGATTTTAATCATATTTTAAAATAATAATCTTTAAAATGCGCGGCGTAAATAGTTAAAATGGCTTATAGCCATGAGCGAGCGAAGCGAGTCAAATAGCTGCGGGACTTGGATTCGAACCAAGGTGACGACTTTCAGAGAGTCGCATCCTACCACTAGATGATCCCGCAATTTTTATAATTTACAATTTTATTTTATTATAATCAATCTCTTGTCTCTTATTTTTCATATCTTATCTTTGGTGTTACCCAAAATCCAAGGCGAAATTTTCCTCCGAGCGCCAGTCGTGTTT
>CAYOSD010000063.1:0-2145 GCA_964406565.1 uncultured Candidatus Saccharibacteria bacterium
TATTTTTTCCTCGGTTGGAAATTTATTGGGAATTAATCAATCGTCACAGCCGCAGCAGTCGCAACAGATTTCTTTATCCAGCGAAGCCACAATTCCCTCAGTGATAGAAAATCCAATAATAGAAACCAAAACAGCAGAAATCAAAACAGAAACTAAAATAACGGAAACAAAAATAGAAATCAATAATCTGACAGAAATTAAAAATGAAATTTTAGATAATAAAGTAGAGAATAAACCATTGCCGATTGATAACAGTTTATTACAGGAGAAACAACAAAAAGAGGTTGATAAAGTTAATTCTCAAATTCTTGAGAATATTGGAATTAACACTGATGATGAACAGATTAATCAAATAAGCAATCAAACAAACACAATTGTTTTTAAATATACTGGCGGGAGCGGGAGCGTGAGTGGAAGCAGTGGAGGAAATAGCGGCGGTAGTAGCAGTGGAGGAAGCAATAGTAATACGCAGAATAATACGCAAACAAGCGCGGAGCCGTTAAAAATTTTAATTACTGAGATTCAATTGGCTTCAGCGTCAAGCACGCACGACGATTTTATAGAAATTTATAATCCAAACAACGTTGCCGTTAATCTTCAGGACTATCGTCTAGTTAAAAGAACTAAGACCGGCACAAGCGACACCTTAATTAAATCATGGGCGAGCGGCGATTCCATCCCAGCCAATAATTATTATTTATGGGCGAATAGCGATTATAGCGACGTTTCCGTTGTTCCAAATTCAACCACCACGCAGATAATTAGCGATAATAACGGTATTGCCATTCGTTATGGCGCGAATGATACGGGGCAGATTATTGACAGCGTTGCGTGGGGAGAGGCGGAAAATATTTTTATTGAAGGCGCGGTTTTTGCGACAAATCTCGCTGATGGACAGAGTATTCAGCGAAAAATTCAAGACAGCGTATTTATTGATATTGACAACAATACCAATGATTTTGAAATTCAGACTTGTCCGAGTCCAAAAGCGCAAAACGTTGAATGCCAATCAGCGCAGGTGAATCAGGCGCCGAACGCTTTATTTATTTATTCGCCGACAACTCCGCAAATCAACGATTTAATTACTTTTAACGCCGCTTCTTCAACTGATTCTGACGGAACAATTTCTGTTTATCAATGGGATTTCGGCGATAATGCAACTTCGTCAATAACCACAGCCGCTACTGCTCATGTCTATTCTCAAGCCGGTAATTATTCCGTAAGTTTAATTGTTTTTGACGAACAAAACGCTTCGTCAACCGCGACTTCAACGATTATTACTATTGAGGCTGCTCAATCGCAGTCAACCGGAGCTAATCATATTGTCATCAGCGAGATTCAAGTAAGAGGCGACAGCGTTGATGATGAATTTATTGAACTTTACAATCCGACAAATAGCACAATTTCTTTGTCTGATTATTCAATTCAATATTTAACCGGTACCGCTACTTCAACTGCCAAAATTGAAAGCAACGGAGATAAAAGAAATTTTTTAAATGGCGCTCAAATTGCGGCAAAAAGTTTTTATTTATTAGTTAATACGAGCGCGACTTCAACTATTAAAGATATGGCCGATATGACTTACTCTGCTTTTTCTTTATCCGGTAATTTAAACGGCGCTACGATTTTTTTGGTCAGTTCTTCAACATACATTTCCAACATAAATGACCAAATAATTATTGACAGCTTGTCTTACGGCAGCCCAGCATTAGTGGTTAGCGCGGCAACACCAACTGTGCCTGGCATAAATGAAAGTTTGGAACGAAAAGCGTTTTCAACTTCTACTATTGATTTGATGGTTTCCGGCGAGCACAAATTTTCCGGCAATGGTTATGATGCGGACAGCGCGGATGATTTTATTTTACGAAATTTAGCAGAACCGCAAAATTCGCAAAATTTTCCGGAACCGCGCGCCAATCCGACAATTCCGCAAAATTTTAGCATTCAATATAGTTCCAGCACAATGAGTTTAAATTTAAACTGGAGCACTTCGCAGGATTATTCCGGTGCCACCTCAACGATAACTTATAGAATTACGGACATTGGCAATTCAAGCTCAACTTTTTCAGAAATTAACACGACTTCAACAAGCGCGAGCATTTCAATTAATGAAGTCGGTCGCGATTACAATTTTTCAATTCAGGC
>CAYOSD010000064.1:0-2092 GCA_964406565.1 uncultured Candidatus Saccharibacteria bacterium
TTAATTTTTCGATATCGTTCCAATTTTTGTCCAAGAAAAATATCTTTAAAAGATTGAGTTAAGATATTTCCAATCGGACTTTTAAATCTTCTACAGGCATAAACAATGCCATTAGGCAATAATGTTAAATGCCTAATGCCGCAACCACATCCTTGAAACACAATATTTTCTTTGCGAATTTGAAATAATCCCTTTTCATATAAGAATAATCGCCAAAGATGATCTTTTAATGGGAATTTTGTTTTGTAATTCATATAATCTGTATATAATCCCCATGCATCTGACAAAAATTGACGATATTCATTGGGGCTTAGCATCTGACCCCCATCTTTTAACGCAGGAGAATATCTTGCAAAATCATAAACATCAACTCGATAATCAACCACCAATTTTTTTATTAACTCGGGAATATCACGATAATTAAATCGCGAAATTGTTGACATAATCATTGTTTTAATCCCCACGCCTTGCAATATTTTAATTGCCTTAATGGTTGATTCAAAAGATCCTTTTTTTCTTATAACATCGTGTGTTTGTTCAACCCCGTCTAATGACATTTGATAAGCCCTACAACCAAGATCGCGCAATCTTTCACATATAACATCGTCTAAATGGAATGGATTACCAAGAATTATAAAAGAGAGATTGCGTTGATTAAAATATTCTAATAACCCCCAAATCCATTTAAAAAGAAGTGGATCTCCTCCCGTTATGGCAATAATAGGATCTACTTCAAAAACTTTACAAAACTCAATAAATTTATTCACTATGCTCTTACATTTTTCTAAATCAAGCTCTTTTTTATAATGTTCCTTAAAACTTCTACCGCCGCCCCAAATATAACAATGCTTACAACGTTGATCGCATTGATTGGTTATATGCCATTGAAGTCCAAAATTCCTATTAAATAATTCCATCTTCCACCTCCTATTTTTATTTTCTGATTTTTCTATTATTTAGTCCGCCGATGGCGAACTTTTGTTAAAGATTTAACCTATCTCAATAATACACATTCCAACCAAAAAGTCAATGGCAAAAAATCCGCTCAAAATCAATCATTTTTATCGTAATTTACTCCAAATGCGCGTCTTTTTGGAATTTATCCAGACGATTTTTGTATAAAATTAACTTAAACTAAATTCAATTAACGCCTTTTTTATGATTTTATCATCAACCTCGAATCCTTTCAGGTAAATAATTTTTTCTTTATAATTAATATCTTGAAAATAAGACAATTGACTGCGAAACAATTTTTCGTTAAATTCCAGTCCAAAGATTCTTCTCGCTTTCTCCGAGATTTCTTCTAAAGAATGATAATCTTTCATAATAAAATACAAATCCACATAATCCTTCCATTTGGCGCGGCGACCCAAAGCAAAAGCCTTCATCGCCGCTAAAGTTAAAATATCCGGCATCTTTATAATGTCTTCGAATTTCTTAGAAAAATTCAGTTTATAAGGATAATAAAAAAATGTGAATTGAACGTCGTCTATGATAAATGTGTAATGGCCGTCTTCGTCTTTAAAAACATTTTTAATTTTTCTGTATTTTGAAATTCTTTTCTTAATGTTAAAATTATTAAATGGCTTATTAGTAAAAAGGTCAAAGTCAATTGAATGTCGATGCCCAATTTGAAGCGCGATGGCTGTTCCTCCAACTAATCCGAAATTTTCAGAAAATATCTGAAGCATAAATGATAGACTGATCTGATTTTCAGTTAAAACTTCTTTACGCATATTTATTGAAATACAAATTAAAATAATTTATCACTTTTGGCTCATAATTTTGTCTTCCAATTTTTGACGGTTTTGATTTTTTCCTAAAAATTCTTGCTGTTTTTTTTATACCAAGTATTTTAAAAAGTGTTTGCACGTCGTTCCAATCGCCGTAATTCAAAGTATGCTCCACGATTGATTCATTGGAAAGTTGAGCAATGTCTTTTACGTACCACGCTAAATATGACCTTTTTTTAATAAAATTTTGGATTGTCATTAAAATATTTTATCATAAAAATCTTACTTATTCAACCCCCCACATAAATTTATGTGGGGGGTCAACAACAAAAAATCCGCTTCAAATCAATTCTTTTTAT
>CAYOSD010000065.1:0-2071 GCA_964406565.1 uncultured Candidatus Saccharibacteria bacterium
TTTCTTTTGGCGCGATTGTTAACCATATTTTTAACTAAAATACTTTTTAGTATCAAGCCGTTTCTATTTAATGCTTCTTGCATAGTCATAAATCCCAACGGCACCCATTCGGAATTTGTGTATTTATCGCCGATTACAACCGCTAAATAATGTTCCTTTTCAAGAAGATCTAAAAAATTAGAAACAACATCGCCGAAAAGTTTTAGAAATTCCTGAACTGACTTGGCATTACTTAAATCATCTGGTCTGTCGCTAAATTTAATAATATCGTGATATGGCGGGTGCATTATTATAAACTGGATATTTTGTTTGCCGTGATTTTTTAATACTTCTTCAACCTTTTTTCGCGTAGCCTCTTTGGTGCTATCAGCAACTAAAATCGTAGAAAAAAGTTTGTCTTTGGAATCAAATAATGTTTCTTGACTAATTCTCTGCTTCGCCAATTCAGCTATTTTGGGCAACAATTCAATACCTACACCATTTCGCCCCAATCTTTTACATTCAATTAAAGTTGTCCCACTACCTAAAAAAGTATCTAAAACAACATCTCCCTTTTTTGTAAATCTTCTCATTAGTTGATTTGGTATTTGAGGGATAAAATTTCCATGGTAATCGCCTTTATGCGAGCCGGATTTATCTCTTTCGCCAATAATCCATAAACTATCAGTCAAAAGGTCCTGATATTCTTTCCAATTTTTTAAGTTTAGATCGTTTATCTGCGACATAAAAATTATAAAGTTGATTCGTAAGATTCCTTTATTAAATTAAAGATATAATCTACATCGCTGTCGGGAGTAAATTTAATCATACCCTTATATCCCCACTCATTGCTTGTAACATCTTTTACCAATTTTTTTACATCGCTTTTATAATATGGCTCCTTGATTAAAAGTTGAATCCAAGTTGGTCTAAATTCCAACCGAGCAAAACTTTTTGTTGTTCGGTAAAAAATTCCGCTTTTGCCAAAATTTTCTTTTACATCGGGAAGTTCAAGGATTTTTAAGCGAAGTGAATTTGCTATTTTCTGCATTTCTGGAGATGTTACGTTTAAATGATATTCAAGATTATATTCTCCTGTTTCTCGTTTTTCCCCGTTTTTCTTACTGGTCTTAATCCCCGCTGGACTATAAATGTTTTCTATTTGTAAAATATCGGGTTCGTAGTAAGTATAGGTTTTTAATTCAATGTTTTTCTCCTGCTGGACAGCTCCTAAAACATACCGACTAAAACCTTGGGCAATCAAAATAACTCTCGGCTGTTCCCAATTAACCTTTGTTTTTACTCCAAGTTTTTTATCAACAAGTAATTCAAAATGAGGTTTATTTTTTACTAGCCAATTGAAATAACATTTACCCTGCGAAAATATTTCCTCATTTTCCTTCCATTTATACTCAATAATCACAGGGGTATTATTTTCATCAATTCCTAGTGTGTCAATTCTGTAATCAATTCCGCCATAATTTATTGGATATTCTTTTTCTACAAACCTTACTCCTAAAATCTCGTCTAAATTCTCGGTAAAAAAATCCCGAAGTTCCGCCTCGCTACCAAAACCGTCTTCTTTAAGAGTAATTTGGAATGCTTTTATTTTGTCTATTTTGAAAATTGGCATAGTTTATTTAATTAAATCGTCAACCGCTACGCCTAGTGCTTTGGCGATTTTTGACAATGTTTCAATAGTCGGGTTTTTATTCGTTCCCGCTTCAATTTTAATAATCGTGTTATAGGTAACATCGGCTAATTTTGAGAGCCGATCTTGAGAAACACCCAATTTATTGCGGTATTTCTTTATGTTTTCCGCTATTGTGGATTTATTGGTTGACTTCATTGTAATATATTACTATAATCAAAGTAATAGATATAAAGATTTCTTAATCTATTACAATGATAACAAAAATTTTCAATAGAGTAAAGGAAATAAAGGGAGTAAAAAATTCACAAGGGCGCGCACGGGAAGGGTGGGGCAAGCCCTTGTTTCTTAAAAGCGGCGGCGCGCCCGCGAAGCGGGCGGAAGTGGAAGCGAGGGCGGGCAAAAATTTTTACCCCGTAGGGTCGCGAAGCGACTCCTTCG
>CAYOSD010000066.1:0-2030 GCA_964406565.1 uncultured Candidatus Saccharibacteria bacterium
GGTATTTTACTTAAATAGTCTTCGGCTTTAGATTTGTTTACCATAATTTAGCCTATTCACATTTTGAATTTTATGGTATATTAATGGCACGATTATACCATGATCTCTCACCTGAGGCGATTTTTCAAACCTTCAGAAATCAAAACAAAACAATGCCAAAAAAGTCAAAAAATAGTGCCCCTAAAATTATTGACGTTCGCCAAGCTTGGCTAGATTATTATAAAGGCCTGGGATTTGAAGAAATCCCCAGCGCTCCTTTGGTTCATCCCGCTTTTCCTACAAGCTTCAATATTAGTGCGGATTTATTCCTATACGATCCGTCAATAATTAGTTCTAAAAAGCATAAGTCGCTTCGACAATGCGTAATTCAAAAATGTTTTCGGAATTTTGATTTACCTAACGTTGGAGACTCAAAACACCTTTCTTTTTTTGAAATGGCAGCCGCATTTAAAGTACCTACGAAAAATGAAATTGAATTTATTAATAACTTATGGGAATTTTTAACTGAAATTATTGGCATTGATGGTAAAAGAATTTGGTTAAGTAGTTTCAAAAAGGATTTAATTTTAAATGAAAATATCAGTCAGGATGATAAAATTAATTTATTCTTAAAAGGTCTTGTTGGTGAAAGATTGGTTATAGGAAAAGCTAAAACAAATTTCTGGACTATGGGTGAAAAGACTACTCTTGGAACCAAAATTAGACGTTGTGGTCCAAAAGTTGATTTTTTCTATGAATTAGAAAATAATAAAAGTGAAAGAGATAAATCGTATAACCCGCTTACTTATCCAGAAAATTTTCTGGAAATTGGAACTATAGTTACTATCAAGTATTATACCGATCAAAATTGCACTAAACTAAAAAAATTACGAAATCAATCCATTGAAACTGCTATTGGAATCGAAAGAGTTGCCTCAATAGTTGAAAATGGAGGAAGTAATCTATATCAAACATCGTTTTTCCAATCTCTTTTAGATAAGTTGCCCATTCAAAATTATTCTGAAGAAATAAAAATTATCTTAGATCATTCAAAGGCGTTAATTTTTATTTTGACTGAAGAATTAATTTTTCCAGGATTAAAAGATCGCCGTTGGATTATTAAAAGATTAATTAGAAATTTACTTGATTCATTCTATCTTCTAAAACTGGATCCGAAGAAATACTTATCACGATTAATTGATGAAGTTATTAAAATATATCGAAAGAATTATCCTGAAAAAGAAAAATCAAAAAATACCGTACTAGATGTTATTTTGAATCATGAACTGGTTTATAGAAGAACCCTTGAAGATGGAATAAAATTAACAAAACAATATTTAATTAAACATAAGATAAAGAGAATAACACAGAAGCATGAAGAATATATTAAGGTTAAATTCGGTATTCGGCCAAAAATATTACATTTTCTTTTAAATACGAATAATAAATTAATAAACTAGACTGATTTTTCGCAATTTTCCCAAAGTCTTTCGAAGATCATTCGCATTGTATCAGCGAAATAATGACTTTCAATCAATATCCCAAAAGGCTCTCCTGGAGTAATTATAATTGTCACCTTATTACTAAAAATAGTAAATCCGGCGCTTAATTCAAAGTTTTTCGGAACAAATCTTTTCTCTCTTAACTCTCGTTCATCATATTCGGGTACATAAGCAGTTTTTATCTCTTTTTTTCTCATCACTCTAAATTTGATATTTTTACTTATTCTCATATCTCTAAATTTTAATACATCTTCAACCGGTAAAAGTGAGCATAATGAATCAAAATCGATTAAACTAAGTATTTCTTTAACTCCCTGTGTATAAAGTGGCATCATCCATAATTCTGAAATTGCTTTCTGCCCCTCAAAAAGTCTTACCTTAGGATGATCCTTTCTTGTGGCAATAGCAGTCAAATCTGGTAATAAATTTGAAATAATTTCCAGGGCTTTTTTCTTTTTTATTTCTTCTTCTTTTATTTTTTCCAATAGTAATTTTGGATCTTCGGCGACAAAAAAGGTTCTCCCGTCTTTTTCTATTTGGGAAACCAGG
>CAYOSD010000067.1:0-1997 GCA_964406565.1 uncultured Candidatus Saccharibacteria bacterium
ATTTTCCCTCCTAATGTCCGCAATTCATTCAACGCCTTTTTCGCTTGTTCTTTATCCGGAGGAATGCCATGCCATAAATAATCCTGCTCCATAAAACTCACGCCCTTGCCGGGAATCGTATGGGCGATAATAACGGTCGGTTTTTCAAAAATCGCCCTGGCTTCATTACAAGCGTCAACAATCTGTTCAATATTATGCCCGTCAATTTCCAAAACATGCCAGCGGAATGCTTCGTATTTTTCTTTTAAAGATTCCAAGGGCATTGTGTCTTCGGTAAATCCGTCTATTTGGATATTATTTCTGTCAATAATCGCCGTAATATTGTTTAATTTATTTTTTCCGATAAACATCGCCGCTTCCCAAGTATTGCCCGCATCCTGTTCGCCATCGGACAGCAAAGCGTAAATCCTGTATTTTTTTTGGTCTAATCTGGCGGCCAAAGCAAAGCCCGCTGATTGCGACAAGCCCGAACCCAAAGGTCCGGAAGTCGTTTCAATCCCCGGTAAAGCGCCACGATGCGGATGCCCCTGCAAACGTGAATTTAATTTTCGCAAAGTTTTCAATTCTTCAATATCAAAATATCCGACTCGCGCCAATATTGCGTACTGAATCGGACAAATATGCCCATTTGATAAAATCAACCTGTCCCTGTCCGGCCAATTCGGATTTTTCGGGTCATGGTTTAAAACGTGAAAATATAAAGCCGTGAAAACATCGGCCATTCCCAACGGGCCGGCCGAGTGGCCGGAACCGGCCTCCACCAGCATATCAATCACATCCTGCCGAATTTGATTAGCCGTCATTTCTAAAAATCTTATTTTTTTATCGTCTAAAATTTCCATGAATAATTACGAATAGTCACTAATTTAAACAAATTGTCACTAATCACTAATAATATTTTTTCTATCTTTTGTATGAATATATCTTTTTGGTTTAAAATATTTTTCACCAAAATTTACCAAATAAGCAAGTTCATATTTTGACGACTTTAAATATTCTATTAATTGCATTTCCATATCTTTTATAGTAAAAGGCGACGTCTTTAATTCAATTATTATTGAATCAACAATAAAATCCGGGACATAACTACCTAATTTTTTACCACTTGTCACGGAAAATATATCTATCCGTGGCTCTGAAATATAACTTATCTGATTATTTTGAAACTCTTCTTTTAAAGCATTGTGATAAATTTTTTCTTTATGATACATTCCATATTTATTCCTTACATTATAAAAAACTCCCTGCAATTTATAACTTAATTCTTTATACAATAATTCGCGATTCGTGTCTATTTGTCCTACATTAGTGGCTATTTGTAAATCTTCATAAGCTTTTTGCGGTTTTTCGCTCTCCCAAATATATGAACCGACCGCTAAAATGTCCGCGCCGGCTTCTTGACATAATCTCGCGGTTTCCAAATTTATACCGCCATCAACTTCTATTATAACATCAGGAAAATTTTTCTTCAAAAATTTTATTTTATCCAAAACCTGCGGCTGAAATTTCTGGCCCGATAACCCAGGATTAACAGCGAGTATTTGCATAAAACTCTTGCTACTATCAATAGTAGCAGACAAAAAAGGAATTAAATCTTCAATCGGCGTTTCAGGATTTATCGCCAACCCAATTTCACAATCACTCGCATAATTTTTCAACTTTTCAATTTTTAAGCTTTTAAGCTCAAGGGTTTCAATATGAATAATAATTCTTTTCGCGCCCGCCTTAATCCAATCATCAATAACTGCCAATGGATTTTCAACCATTAAGTGAACCTCTGGGTTAATTTTCAATTTTAAATTTTCAATTTTCAATTTCTCTAAATCTTTTGGTTGATTCCATGTGGAATGCGATGTGAATTTCCCATCTGCAATATCAATTTGAACCCATCCCTCCTTCGTTAAAGCTTCGGCGGGCAAGCCGCTAAAAAACTCGCCGGCTTTTTTTAATTTTTCCGCAACACAAGCAAAATCGCCGCAATTTATCGTCGGAATAAT
>CAYOSD010000068.1:0-1869 GCA_964406565.1 uncultured Candidatus Saccharibacteria bacterium
GCAAACATTCACCCTAATATCTTCTTTTCGGGAATTCTGTCCGACAACCTGTCCTTCATAAATTTTAACCGCGGGGCCGATAAATAAAACTCCCCTGTCTTGCACATTTATCAATCCGTATAAATTACTCGCTCCGGTTTCATGCGCCACTAATGAACCTTGTTCGCGTTCGCGATAATTTCCGGAATCTAGCTGATATTGATAAAAAGTCGTATTGATAATTCCCAACCCTTTCGTGTCGGTTAAAAACTCGCTACGATATCCGAATAATCCTTGTGTCGGCACAACAAATTCCAGATAAGAAATTTTATCAATTGTGTTCATTTCTTTCAATTCGCCTTTTCTAATGCCAAGCTTCTGAATAACCGAACCGCAATATTCTTCTGGAGTTTCAATAAACACTCTTTCATACGGCGCCATTTTTTTACCATCCTTTTCTTTAAGCACGACTTGTGGACGGGAAACCTGCAATTCATATCCCTCGCGCCGCATTCTTTCAATTAAAATCGCCAGATGCAATTCTCCGCGGCCGGAAACAATCCATTTTCCATCAGGATTATCTTCTATTTTTAAAGCCATATCCGTTTCAAGTTCTTTATAAAGCCGTTCGCGAATTTGGCGCGAAGTCGTGAATTTCCCCTCCCGTCCAGCGAACGGCGAATCGTTTATAGAAAAAGTCATTCTTACGGTTGGTTCTTCTATGTTAATTAAAGGCAGAGCTGTCGGATTTTGCGGGTCGGCAATCGTTTCACCAATCATAACGTCCGGAATTCCGGCTATTGCCGCGATATCTCCGGCTAACAATTCTTCCGCCTCAATTCTGCTCAACCCGAAAAAAGTCATTAATGAAACCAGCCGATATTTTTTTATATTGCCTTTGCGATTTATGTGCGCTATTTCTTGTTTTGCTTTTATTTTTCCTCTATAAATTCTGCCAATGGCAATTCTGCCCTTAAAATCGTCTCCGACAACTGTTGTCACTAACATTTGCAACGATTTATTAATATCGTTTATCGGCGAAGGAATATGCTTTAAAATAGCTTCAAAAATAGGAGTAATATCTTTCATTTTATTCAAATTCGGCTCCAACCCGGCCTTGCCTTGTTTTGAAGAAGAGTAAATAACCGGAAAATCCAACGCCTGATCATTGGCGCCGAGCTCAACAAATAAATCAAAAACTTTATTTAACACGAAATCCGGCCGGCTATCCGGCTTGTCTATTTTATTAATAATAACGATTATCCTGTGCCCCATTTCCAATGCTTTTTTCAAAACAAATCTAGTTTGCGGCATCGGCCCTTCTTTGGCGTCAACCAAAAGCAAACAGCCGTCCGCCATATTCAAAACGCGTTCCACTTCGCCTCCGAAATCAGCATGCCCGGGCGTATCAATGATATTAATTTTATAATCGTTGTATTGAACCGAAGCGTTTTTGGAAAAAATAGTAATTCCCCTTTCGCGCTCTAATTCATTGCTATCCATAATGCAAACCGCGTCGGTTTCTTCCTTATTTAATTTTGTGAACGACTGCCTCAATAAAGCGTCAACCAAAGTTGTTTTGCCATGGTCAACGTGGGCAATAATCGCAATATTTCTTATATTCATGCCAATGTGATTAACCGAGCACTCAAAAATTATTTAATAAAATCTTTGAATACTCATAATTATTTATATTATCATAATATCTATTTTAATACTCAATTGAGTGCTTGGTTACTATCACATTGAGCACCGAGCACTCAACGCTTTGAGTGCTCAGTAAAGGTTTTATTATGAAAAATTCTACCCCCGCCATGCGAGGTTAAATTTTTCAATAAAACTCTTTAAATTAAAAACTCCGCGCTCGCAGAGTATTTAAATAATACTATA
>CAYOSD010000069.1:0-1799 GCA_964406565.1 uncultured Candidatus Saccharibacteria bacterium
TAATTTCCAACAATCCGGTTAGATATTTAATTATCGCGGAAATATAATAATATTTGGTCATTTAATTATTATAAAATTATTTTATAAAACTTTCAACATCAATACAATAATTTTGATGATTAAATTCAATAATTTTTTCTTTATAAGACGGATGCGTCGGCGGCAAAATTTTCAAAGTTTCGGCGGAAAATGGGTCAGCCGTGCCGCCGTCAATGGTCATTTTGATGTAAAATTCCTGCATTCCTAGATTTATCATGTCTTTTGCCTTAAAAACGGGCGTCATTTCTTTTTCAAAAATAAAAGCGTCTTCGGCGCTTAACCTAAAAACAATTATCGTTGCAACATTCCCCGTAATTACAGCGGGGATCTCCGAAGGAAGCTGAGCAAGATATTGATGCGCCAACGTTAGACAAAGATTATAATTCTTGGCGTCAGTTAAAAAATTATCAAAAAATTCAGTCACCATATTATGGAAATCATTAATATAAAGATAAAAATTATCGCGATTTTTATTTTTGATTGATTTTTTTGACATTAATACTTGATAAATCTTAGCAGTAATAAGAGAACCAAAAAAATTTGCGTTACTTTCTCCTAATCTCCCTCTATAAAGATTGATGAGTAAAATCTTTTGCTCGTCTATTATTTTGTTCAAATCAATTTTATTTTCTTGTTGCTTGAAAATATTTTTAAGCGAGGGGTCGGAAAAAAAACGATTAAGCTTATTAACCAAAGGAATAATGGCCTCTATTTCGAATTTTTTTAACCATTCAATAAATTCAATTTCCCAAAAATGCCTCACTGTGTCGTCTTTTATATATTCTATGACTTTTCGCCGATAATTTTCATCCGTCATCATTAAAATCATCCCCTCCATTGTGGCAAAAGGATAATCAAGCAACGCTAAACAAATAAATCTAAAAATGTGCTCTATTCTAATATTCCAATTGGCATTAAATTGTTTTTTTATTATTTCGGTGAGCCATTGAGCAAACTGATGCCTGATATCCGATGGAACATCTTTTAACGGATTAAAATAAATCGGCCAATTTGTATCTGATGGGTCAACCAAAACAACGTCTTTTATCCTATTTTCCGGAACAAAATCCAAAAGATTATCAATTAGTTCACCATAAAAATCAATTAAACACAGTCCTCTATTATAAGTAATGTCTTGCCTGATAAATAATTCCAATAATTTCGTTTTTCCAATTCCCGATTTTCCAAGAATATAAATATGGCGCTTCCTGTCAATGTTTTTAATGCCAAAAACGTATCTTTTGCTTTCAAATTCCGATTCGTAGTTAGTGCGACCAAAAAAACAAACCTTCGCGGGATCAACTTGACCGTAAATCGGCAAATCCGACGGAGGAGACGCGTATTTTATTATTTTAACCTTATCCATTTTAAATCAATTCTAATTCTCTCGACAATAACTCTTCTAAAACCTCGTGATAAATAGAAATAATTTTTTTATATTCAACCGCCTGAAGATGAAAATCCGCCTCGTGAACAAGCCTGTTTCTCAACTTGTGAGCTTCCCATAAATCATTGAGATTATCTATCTCGCTGGGATGAATTGATTTCATTCTTTCGCCCATATCATTCCCTGGATAGCCGTGTTCTTTTAAAATCTCGTCAACCAAACTGTCGGCTTCAATAATCGCCAGCCGCAAATCGCGTTCATCGCCGGATTTTATTCTTTCCAATAATTTACTCCAATTTTTGTTAATCAATTCCCGATGCTTGATTATCTGCTTATACTTGCCATCGGTCACTTTTATTGCCTTAAGAAGATT
>CAYOSD010000070.1:0-1711 GCA_964406565.1 uncultured Candidatus Saccharibacteria bacterium
AAGCGCCGGGCGTTAAGGTGGACGATTTAATAAAATAGAAAGCAATATGAATATCGATATTAAAAAAATTAAAACCTTTAATGACGAAACTGAAATAATCAACAAAATTATTGTTGGCGATTGTTTGGGAGTGATGAAAAAAATCAAGGATAATACTTTTGATATGATTTTCGCCGACCCGCCATACAATATGCAATTACAAAATGAATTATACCGACCGAATAATACAAAAGTTGATGCCGTTGATGATGAGTGGGACCAATTTAATGGTTTCGGGCATTCTGACGAATTTTCAAAAGCATGGCTTCAAGAAGCAAAGAGGGTTTTGAAAAAAAACGGAACAATTTGGGTTATTGGTTCTTATCACAATATTTTTCGTGTTGGAAATATCATGCAAGATATGGGCTACTGGATTTTGAATGATGTCCACTGGATAAAATCAAATCCAATGCCAAATTTTAAGGGCGTGAGATTAACCAACGCAACCGAAACTTTAGTTTGGGCAGTAAAAGACAAAAAAGTAAAAAACTACACTTTTAATTATGAGGAAATGAAAAAACATAATTACGGCAAGCAGATGAGAAATGATTGGTATTTCGCTATTTGTAACGGTTCGGAAAGATTAAGAGACGAAAAAGGCGTTAAGGTTCATTCTACTCAAAAACCGCTTCCTTTACTTGAAAGAATAGTGCTTGCTTCCACAAAAAAGGGCGATTTAGTTTTTGATCCGTTTGGCGGAACTTGCACAACGGGCGTCGCGGCTTATAAGCATGGACGAAATTTTACAATGGTTGAAAAAGACGAAAATTATGTTGATTGGGCGTTAAAAAGATTTAAAAATTTTCAAACTCAATTAATGGGAATTTAATAATATGGAAAACAAAAAAATAAAAAAACTTATCAAAGAATCGGTATTAAAACTGATAAATAACACGACAGCCGATACTAAAATTAAAAAAATAATCGGCAAGCACGAAGTTAAAACGCATTTCGTCCCGATTAGGTACAGAATTTTTGGCGGATTACTTCAATCTCTAAACATTCAATTCGGAAATTTCATAGAAGTTTTAATGCAGAGAATAATTGAGGAAGAAAAACAACTTGAAATTGTCGCTGAAATTTCCGGCAAGAAAAATATTTTACTTCCTTTGGCAGAAGAAACCGATTCGTTGATTGACCGCTTTATTTCCGATAGACAAAATAACAACGATAATGAACTTGCTGAAAAGTTTGAGCAGTTATTGAAAAATATTGTCGCGAGCCAGCAATTCACCAAAAAATTAACCACCACCAAGCACGATGTAGATGTCTTATTTAAGGACAAAAGGAATGGCATTTATTATTATGTTGAGCTGAAATACAACGATGACCATGACACAGGGAAATTTGTTGATATAAACAGAAAATTCATAAAAACTTATGCTGGTTTAGTTAAAAAACTTAGCATTAAAAACATAAAACAACTAAAACCAATTCTTTACTATCTCAACAGAAAAGTGATGAAAGGTAATATCTATGTGCCGGAAGAAACGCATATTTATCGTGGCGAAAAACTTTTTAAAGAATTTCTGACGATGGAATATGATGATGTGGATGGATACTTAAAAAATGTTAGCGAGGACAAAGACATCGTTGAGATTTTTGATAATCTCTATAAAAAAATAAGGTATGGAAAATAAACAAAAACATTTAGAATTTATTCAGACCGTTA
>CAYOSD010000071.1:0-1676 GCA_964406565.1 uncultured Candidatus Saccharibacteria bacterium
CCGGTGGCCGCTATCACTAAAAATTTAGCGGGCAAGGAATTAGTTGATATTGATAAAATCAGGCCGTGGGTGGCTGGGTTCAGCGATGACGGAGAATATTTAGCGGATTTGAAATTGTTGGCCGCAATTTTAAAAAAAGGCGTGTTGGTGATGGCGCACTGTAGTCCGGAGTATGAGGTTGGCGTAAAAAAGCTCTATCTTGAAACAGAATTTATTAAAAGATATTTAACGGTGCTGGAAAAAATTGGCGGCAAGTTGCACATCCAACATATCAGTCAAAAACCCAGCGTTGATTTAATTAGAAAAGCTAAAAAAAGCGGCTTGAAATTTACTTACGAAACCTGCCCGCATTACTTCACTTATACGGCCGAGGATTTAGATGTAAACGTCAATCCGCCTTTGGGCAATAGGGCTCTGTCGCTAAATGACAATTTCGGTAAAAAATTAACAACAGTCAATTAGATCTCGTTAACTTGAATTAACTTTTGTTAATTTTTTATCTCTTCTCTCTGTTTTTCCCGTCTTTTTGCGTTTTTTGAACGCAGCTATCCCTTTGCGGGGCTATGCCCCGGTTGGATTGGGCAAAATTTTAACTGCCACTTTTAGATTGTGGCAAATGGCTTCGGCGAAACATTGAAAAAGAACCTTTGTCGTTCCTCTGTATTTCGCTCTTTTGTTTTGTTTGGAAAAAATTCTTTCAAAAGGCATTCTGATTTTTGAATGCCAACTGTCTAAATCATGATTTTTGTTTTTGTTGTCGTTTTTTCTAATTGTGCCGGCGGCGCAGTGATTCATTTTTAAGATTAAGTCTGATTTTTTTGTGTCATACAATTTATCCATAAACACCATGGCGTTTTGAGGGCAAACATTAGGCAAAATTTCAAAGTCAAGAATATTGGCTGGCGTAACCGCGAGCTTGTCTATCAACCCATGTCTCATATCAACCGCGCAATGCCTCTTGTAGCCAAACCAAATTTGATCTTTTGATTTGGCGCCCCAGCGAGCTTGGCTGTCAACAGCGTATTTCTCGATATTTTTGTTGTTTAATTTTTCCTCGCCATTCTTAATCGCTTCATCGCGCTCTTTCCAGAGTGCTGTTTTGGTGACGATAGATGAAGCGTCGATAAACTTAAACACATCGCCGAATAATCCATTCTCGCGCAAAATAGCGTTGACGGAGTTAAAAATATCAGCGATATTTTTCGCTCCCAACCGTTTTCTTAATTTGCCAAAATAGCTATGATCCGGAGTTTTCTCCAGCAAGCCAAAACCGCCAAACCATTTAACAGCCACATTCTCCTCCAAAACTTTTTCCATTTGCCTGTCTGAATAATCTTCCCAAAATTGGACCAAAAGACTTTTAAAACCCTTGATTACGTCTATGCCCGCGGCGCCGCTGTCCGAATAAAGATCGCGATAAGGAGAAATCAAATCTTCAAAGTTGATAATTTGATTTAATTGCCTGAAAGCGTGATCGGCGCGCACCATTTTGTCCATTATTTCTTCCTCTGCGGTTGTAATCATTTTAATTGTTTTGTTTTCGATTTTGACCATAGATTTTTTGTTAAAAACAGTGATTTATGCTTTAATTTTAGCATAAATTTAACTAAAAATCCACGGTCAAAATTGTAGATATCTTGTCTAAATTCTGCAGCCTAACGGCTGCTTTTTTAATT
>CAYOSD010000072.1:0-1628 GCA_964406565.1 uncultured Candidatus Saccharibacteria bacterium
GCAAAGGGCTTTCGCGGAAAGTTGAATTTTGGGAGGAATTCAACGATCTGCGGAGGCCCTCATTTTTTTATTAAGCAAAAGCGTAAAAATTTGACAAAATGAAATTTATCAGATATAATTCATATAGTTCCTATTTTTAGGAATAATTTGAACTATTATGCAATATTTAGAACTAAGAGAAAATTTAAAAAAATTTATTGTTTTTTCAATAAATGATATTTTAAAAGTTGATCCTAATTTTCATAAGCAGAGATTAAGCGAATGGCAAAAAAAAGGCTATATTAAAAAAATCATAAAAGGATATTATATTTTTTCGGATTTGGAGATAAATGAACAAACATTATTTATTATCGCCAACAAAATTTTTAATCCATCTTATATCTCTTTGGAAATGGCTTTATCATACCACGGGCTTATCCCGGAGAGCGTTTATGGCATAACTTCAATAACTTCCAAAAAAACCTATACTTTTACTTCGGAATTGGCTGAATTCAGTTACAACAAAATCAAGCCGGAGCTAATGTTTGGTTACGAGCTTATCCATTATCAAGATCAAAATTTTAAAATCGCGGAAGTTGAAAAAGCAATCTTGGATTTTTTTTACATCAATCCTAAAATTAAAAGCGAAGGGGATTTTTACGAACTCCGGATCAATAAAGAAATATTCCGGGAAAAAGTTGATATGATAAAATTTAAAAATTATTTGGAGAAATTTAACAACAAATCTCTCGCGAAAAGAGTTAACAAATTTATCAAACACTTAAATGATTAATCTAAAAGAAATTGAAAAATTTTATCCGGAAAATATCAGGGGCTTTAAGCGAAATATTTTGCGCGAATATTTGCAATACAAAATTTTGCAAACAATTTTTAATTTTAAATATGCCGATAAACTTTCTTTTCTGGGTGGAACCGCTCTTCGCATTGTTCATAACAATACCAGATTTTCCGAGGACTTGGATTTTGATAATTTCGGTCTTGAAGAAAAAGAATTTGACGAAATATCGGCTATTGTAAAAAGACAATTGGAGCTGGAAGGTTATAAGGTGGAAATTAAAAATGTCCACAAGGGAGCATTTCGTTGCTATGTAAAAATTCCCGGATTGCTTTTCAAAAATAATCTTTCCGGCTACGAGGAAGAAAAAATTTTGATTCAATTGGACACCGCTTCGCACGATTTTTATTACAAACAAGAAAGAGTGATTCTAAATAAATTTGATGTATTTACGGAAATTAATGTTACGCCACTTGATATTATTCTTTCGCAAAAAATATTCGCCGTCTTCAACCGCAAGACTCCAAAAGGACGCGATTTTTACGACATAATATTTTTACTTTCTAGGGTTAAACCAAATTATGATTATCTCAAGTTTAAATTAAATATCGCGAACGGCGAGGAATTAAGAAAAAATTTATTGGCGCTTCACGACAAAATTGATTTTGATGGTTTGGTTAAAGATGTCAAACCATTTTTGTTCAATCCCAAAGACGCAAGGAGAATAAACTTGTTTATAGATTACATCAAAAGCGTTCGATTGTAGAATTAATAACGCTTTTGTACCTTGCGGATTTTTTGCGGGACTGTACAATAAATTGTGTCCAAGGTATATAATCAAATAACTTTAACA
>CAYOSD010000073.1:0-1625 GCA_964406565.1 uncultured Candidatus Saccharibacteria bacterium
CGACCCAAATTTGTCTTCGCTACGCTACGCCAAACTTCAGATATGCCTAAACGTTGTACGAAATAATTTTTACATTAATTTAAAATATATGGAGCTAAAACAATTTATTAAAGAAGCTTTACTAGGCATTACCGGCGGTGTTGAGGAAGCTAACAAGGAAAAAGACCGATTTAAGATATTAGGCGTAAAACACGAAAGTGGTTTAGAGGGCAACTACGCCGATTTTGATGTATCTGTTGTAATTAATGAACAATCAAAAATTGATGTTAGTGGTGAAATGAAAGCATCATGGTTAAGTGTTATCACGGCTAAAGTCGGGTCAAAAATTGGTCAATCAAGTACTAATAAAAATGCACACCGCCTAACTTTTAAAGTTTATATCACGGATAAATAAAATTAATGTAAAAATTACATCGCCTAACAAGGTGTATCTGGTTCGCAAGCTAAATAAAATTATTTTTTATTTTTAACACTATGAGTAAAATTATTACCTACAAAAACGAGGGTACTAAAGGAGTTTTCTCTCAAATAAAATTGGACAGTGGCGAAAGAGTTTTAATCTCAATCGCGGCCAATGAAATTAAAATTTTTAAATTAAAGTTTTTTGGAGCAATACCAAGTGGCACGGTTTGGGAATATCCTGATCTGTTTGGATTTTTTGATTTACTTACTACCAATGGTTATTCTGGACATCCGTTAGATGTTTTAGTAGAAAAGGTAAAAAATTTTAATTCCATTGACCATTTGCAAACCGAATTAAAAAATTTCGTTAATATTCTAGAAAAAAATAAAAAATAATTTTATTCTTAACGCTTGCTCACCTAAATTTCGCCTCCTTTATAATTTATTAAAGGATGTCGGCGAAACTTCAGATACACCTAAACGTTATGCAAAATTTTGTTCAACAAATTCCTTTTTTAGATAGCCCTTTTGAAATTTTTTTAACCAAAGAAAAAGAGGCAATCTTAATTGATTGCCCCTTATTGCACGAACGGATTATTTTTCTCTCTACTTGATTTCGAAGACGTGGCCGATGAAACTTCCGCCCGCGAGCTGGAAAGTTCCGATGTAGTTCAGCGTATCGGGCGCTTCTTCGATGGGATGTCCGGTACCGGCGAGGCGGAAGTTCCTCTTTTCGGTGGACGCACCTTTTTCCACGAGCGCCCAGAGTTGCGGTTCGCCATGTTGTTCCTGTACCGTCAGAACTTTTGCCCCCTTCGGCAGATCAAGAGAAAAATAATCCTCCACTGGAATGGTGTACTTATACACGCTTTGCATTGTAATGCCTCCTTTTCTTTGGTTAATGTGCAATTTGACGCCAAAATTAGCGTTCATAGTAGTATAACAAAATACGTCCCGTCTGTCAAGCCCACGACAAAAAATTTCAAAAGGGCTTTATAATAAGGAATAAATTTGTTAAACAAAACATCGCACAACACCGAATATGAGGAAAAAATGAAATTCTCTTTTATATGCTCTGGACTTGAATTTCATTTTTTACCCAAATTTTTGCCCTTTTCTTCTATTGACATATAATAAGGAAACGGGCAAAAACTTCTCATATTCGGATACGTTCAGCGCCATTCGCTCGCTCCGCTTGCTCATGGCACTGAACGGCGCGCGGT
>CAYOSD010000074.1:0-1623 GCA_964406565.1 uncultured Candidatus Saccharibacteria bacterium
AAAGATTAAAGAATTAGAATTGACTACTCGCGATTTGCCGGATTATGAGGCTTTAATGAAAAGACGTCTAAAAATTCTCCAAGCTCACAATATAAAACTGCGAGATATTCAAAAAATTATCAAAAAAATAGAGCCACTTAATGGCGCTTTATCATTTTTAAATTGGCTCAGGAAAAGATGTCCAGTGATTATTTTATCAGATACTTTTATTGAATTTGGCAATATTTTAATGGAAAAACTTGATTATCCAACCCTATTTTGTAACTCCCTAGAAATTGATAAAAACGGTTTTATTAAAAATTATAGATTACGGCAAAAAGATGGCAAAAAAGAGGCTGTTAAAGCTTTAAAGTCATTAGGGTTCAAGGTAATAGCAATAGGGGATTCTTATAATGATATCAGTATGCTTAGAGGGGCAGACACTGGTATTCTTTTTAAAGCCCCTACCAAATTAAAAAAAGAATTTCCTCAGTTTTCAAATGCCCAAAACTATCGGGAATTAAAATCAAATTTAAAGAAATATATCTGAAATATTATTTGAAAGAAAATAAAATGGCAAAAAATTTGTCGCCATCAATGTTTATTGGATTATCCAGAAGTGATAAAGATATAATTTCCTTTGGTTCGGGAGAGCCGGATTTGCCACCGCCAAAAAGGGTTTTTAAGGTTATGCCTAGATTTAAATATTTTAAATACGGATTAATTCAGGGCGAAAGGCATCTAAGGGAAGAATTGTCTAAAGAATATCCAAAATCAACTCCAGAAAATTTCGTCATCACTAATGGAGCATCGGAAGCTTTGGATTTAACCTTGAGAGCAATTTCCAAAATAGAAAATAAAAGAAAAAATAGAGTTCTTTTGCCTCGGCCATATTATTACACTTATCCTTACTTAGTAAAATCCGCTGGAATGAAGCCAATCTATACAGATTTAGTTGAAGGAAGAATTAATTTCGATGATTTTAAGAAGAAAATAAAAGATTGCAAGGCTGTAATAATAAATTCTCCATCAAATCCTACTGGCAGAGTTGAATCTATGAAAACCCTCAAAAAAATTGAAAAATTAATAAATGAATTGAAAGTTTATGTGCTATCGGATGAAGTTTATAAAGATTTAATTTTTATCAGAGAAAATTATTTAATAAAAGGGCCTCATGTAGTGACGATAAATTCATTCTCCAAGACTTATGCCATGTGTGGTTTAAGAATAGGGTATTTATGGTCATTGGATCAAAATCTTGTCAATAAAATTATTGAAATGAAAACTTGTTCATCAATGAACACTAATATCTTGGCTCAAGAAATGGCCTATGAAGCTCTTAAAGTTCCTAAGAGTTTTATCGGTAAACAATTAAAAATATGGCAAGAGAGGAGAGATTTTCTTTACGAGGGTTTATTGAAGATGAGTTTTTCTTTATGGAAACCAGAAGGCGCCTTTTATGTTTTTCCAAAAGTTAAAAATTCTGAAAATTTTGTCTGGAACCTTTTTAAAAAATATAAAGTCATTACTTATCCTGGAGAATGGTTCGGGGCAAAAGATAGAGTTAGATTTTCCTATGCGCTGGATATCAAAAAGATTAAGGATGGATTGGAAAGAATTGAAAAATATTTAAAAAAGGAGGGA
>CAYOSD010000075.1:0-1549 GCA_964406565.1 uncultured Candidatus Saccharibacteria bacterium
ATAATATTTTGATCTCCCGGCCGAAGCTCTTTAAAATTCGGACTTAATTTATCGGCAATTTCCATTTCTTCAATAATTTCGTTCTCATTTTGCGGACCGATTACCGCCAGCACAAAAGCCAAATGATAATGAGCGCGCGCCACATCGGGATTTAATTCAATCGCCTTTATGCTTGTCTCAACAGCTTCTTGAAATTTTTCCTGTCCAAGCAAAGCAAAAGATAAATTATAATACAATTCTTGACGATTCGGAGCCAATTCTATCGCTCGCCTCACTGATTCTTCGGATTCTTTATATAAATTCGCGTCGTTAATTGCCATACTTTGAAGCATTTGAGCTTTCCTAATAAATATTCTTACATCATACGGCTCTTTTTGAATAACTTCGCTGATTAAATTCACAAACAAATTTGACAGAGGCCTAAGCCGGTCAATTTCAAAAATATGAGATTGATAATTAAAATAATAATCAACAATATATGTCCTTAAATTAAATTGGCTAAAATTATACGGCTGTGTCGCTTCTTCTTTAAGTTTTTTTTCTATTAAACTGGCGCGTTCTATGCTTTTCGCCTCATTAAACGCTTTTGCCTGAATATAGGGAATATAATTATAAGAATATAAAGAATAACCGAGAATGAATATGGGAATTAGTAACAAGGAACTAGTAACTAGGACTGACTTTTGATTCCTGTTTACTAGCTCCTGTTTACTAATTACTATCTCCTGTTTACTAATTACTCGTTCCTGTTTACTAATAAAAATAATAAATCCAACCATCGCGAAGAAAGTAATATCGGAAACAATTTGGTCCATAACGAATAAATTTTGGACAAAATAACCGATTATAATTGCTATTATGGACACGGATTGATGCGGATTTTGACTGATTGATGCGGATTTTTTATCTTCTGTATCAGTATAAATCCGCTTTTTATCCGCATTAATCAGCGTTACAAGTATAAAAACAAAAATACCCAGATACGCCAATACGCCGAAAATTCCCTGCATTACTAAAACATCAAAAATCTTATTATGCGCCCTATCCAACCAAGATTCGCCGTAAATCGCGTAATCCGGATTATAATGCTTTTCATAAGCAACAAGAAAATTATCATTTCCCCAACCAAAAATCGGCTTTTCCTTAAATGCTTTCCAGCTTAATTGCCAAGTCATCAAACGGAATTGCGTTGATACGTCAACTTTGCCGGAAACAATGGTTTGAGCCAAACGATTGAAACCCGGAACTTTTTGCCAAATTTCGGCGCCACGAGTGAACCAAAAAGTTCCAGAAAAAATAATAATCAAACTTAGTAAAATAATGGATATTAAACGCTGATTGATGCTGATTTCAGCTGATTTACGCTGATTTTCGCGCTGATTATCAGTATAAATCGGCTTTTTATCCGCATTAATCAGTGGCTTTTTTTTCTTAAATGAAAAATAAATAAGCAAAAATAATATACTTGCCCCCAGACCGACAATCGCGCCGCGGGTAGCGGTAATAAACATCGTTAAAGCCGATAAAACGATCGTTAAGAGAGAAAAAT
>CAYOSD010000076.1:0-1545 GCA_964406565.1 uncultured Candidatus Saccharibacteria bacterium
TTTGCCGGAGCGCCAGCCTTAATTCCCCACGCATTAATAGCAACGCTTAAATCTGCGATAAAGTCGTCCATTGTCTCGCCGCTTCGATGGCTCACTACCGCCTGCCAATCGTTCTCATAAGCCATTTTAACGACATTTAACGTCTCCGCAAGCGTTCCGATTTGATTCAATTTGATTAAAATCGCGTTGCCGGATTTTTTGTTGATGGTGGTTTTTAATCTTTCTGGATTAGTGGTCGTCAAATCATCTGTGATAACTAAAAAATCTTTCGTTGCTATCCTATGGGATAGCACGGCAAAATCATCGAATGCTTCTTCGTGAAACGGGTCTTCAATTGAAATAATATTATAAGCGTCAATTAATTTTAAATAATAATCTTTTAATTCTTCCGCTGAATATTCTTTACCGCCTATAATATAAATACCATAATTCATAATTCCTAATTCATAATTCATTTTATAAAACTGCGTTGCCGCCACATCCAATCCAATCCGCAAAGGATATTTATATTTTTCAATCACTTCAGCAATACATTCAATAGCTTCTTCATTATTTCTAAATGGCGCGGAATATCCCGCCTCGTCACCCAACAAAATATTTTCCTTGCCGAATTTATTTTCCAAAAATTCTTGCAATTTGCGATAAAATTCCTTGCCAACGCTCAAAGCAATGCCAAAATCATCCACCATCGGTATAACTTGAAATTCCTGAAACTCAAGCTTATTTTGAGCATGCGCCCCGCCGTTAATAACGTTAAAAATTGGTCGCGGTGATTGAAAATTGAAAATTGAAAATTGAAAATTGTCGCGAATATATTGAAAAAGTTCCTTCCCCTCGCTTTTTGCTTTTAATCTCGCGAATGCCAGCGACAACGCCAAAATCAAATTTCCACCGAGATTGCTTTTATTTTCAGTACCATCTAATGAAATCAAAAAATTATCAAATTCTTTCTGGCTTTGAAAATCTTTTTCCAATATCTTATTTTTAATTTCCTCAAATTTTTCTAACGCCTTTTTTGGCTCCAAAACAAACGCCTCATGCGCTCCTGTGCTTTTCCCCGCCGGCACGCTGGCTATTCCGCGTAAGTCCGCGCTTGTTCCGCATAGTTCCGCTTCTAAGGTTTCTTTGCCGCGAGAATCTAAAATGATTTTTAAATTAGCTTCAGTAATTTTCATTTCTAATTCTAAATCCAAATAAAAACATTCTTACATTCTCAAGAATGTTAGAATGTTTTTATAAAACTTATAAATCTTTTACCATAAGGCGAGAGAGTGTGGATTACCTCTCTACCTTTATATTTTTTATTCAAAAGCCCGGCCTGAACCAGCCGCCTAGTATGTTGAGATATTGTTTTAAAATTACAACCCAATTTTTTAGATATCCAATCTAAAGAAACGCCCTCTGATCCGTTTACCAACAATAAAATTTCAATTCTCCTATGATTAGCCGAGCCCTTAAAATATCTTTCCAATTGTTTTGCCGTTTTCATATTTTTTATATTAACAGAACATTCTAACATTCTCAAGAATATTAGAATGTTTTTAT
>CAYOSD010000077.1:0-1526 GCA_964406565.1 uncultured Candidatus Saccharibacteria bacterium
AACTTATTGCTTTTGTTATATCAGCCAATATAATTATTCTGCCAGATAGTAAGGTCGTTACATTCATATCAACATCGATTAATTGAATATCGTACAAATATTGCCCGCTCCCAATCGCCGACATGGTCGCCGCCGAAGCTCCAATTCCAGTTTTCCCATTCACTGGGTCACTATGCGTCGTTACTATTATTTGTAAAACAGCCTCAATGTCGGCATCATCTGCACTATTCTTGATTGTGAAAATAATTTTAGCTCCGGTTAAATTCACGGGGATTTTTCCACCCTCTTCAAAAAGCGTAAGCTCTAATGCTAATGTATCCCCCCGGTATATTTCCAAATTATTCATTTATCTTTTGTAAAATAGCCCTTTAGCAAATTAATCAAAGCGTAAACCGATACTATAATCGTAATAATCAAATCTTTGGACTCAGGAGCAAGGTTTACCCCGAATATCCCCAAAATTAAGAGTAAACTCCCGATTATGGACGTTATGGTTGTCTTGAAATCTTTCATATCAATTTTCCTTAACATAATTATTAAATAATAAAGAACTTTAAAAATTTTTGGAGACATTTCAATAAGCATACGAAATGTCTCATAAAAGCTTAATTTCTCATATTCGGTTTTTGGCTCTAATTTTTTAAAAATTTCAAATGAATTTTTGTCTTGTTCATACAGTATTCTTGTCCTCACAGCCAAATTTGGCTGTTCAAGATAATTGTAAATGTTTTTTACAATTTTACTTTTTTCGATTTCAGGAATTTTGCCAGCCATCTTTTTATTTTTTTAAATATTTGCATTAAAGGTATTTCAAATACCCCTTTCAATCTTAAAATATTTTTAAATTTTTGTGACTGATTCTCAATCGGATTGTTCAATTCAATCTTTTTCATACTAGTTCGTAATGAGCTAAATCGTTAAATTTGTTATCACTTGTATCGCCGTCCATATCCCAGTCCCCACCCCACCTGATTTTTATATTCAATTCGTGTGCAGTTTCCAGAACAACAACAGCCAACTCTCTCATTCTTCCCGTGTCCTTCCAATCTACCGGAAATGGCAGAACATCGACAGCTTTGCTAGGTAAAGAATTGTGCTTTGAGTGCGGGAATTGCAATTTTGATTTGTGGTTTTTATAAGCCTTTTCTTGTTCGGCTTCGCCTCTGTGAGAACAAATAATAGAGCAATCAAACTTTTTTGCAACCTCATTGAAAAGTTGCTGAAGAGCAGGCTCCGCCCGTTCTAGCCTGAGTTTTGATAAATTTGATAATACAAACATCGTGTCACCTTTAGAAAAACAATTCCAAAATACAGTTTTTATTTTATTAGTTTTCATCAAGTTCTCAACAATTTGTAAAAAATACGTTTTAAATTTAATTATTCGTTTTCAAGTTCCTTAATTTTTTGTTTATATTCTAAAATTAATGTTCTATAAATAGTATCAGTGAATTTTACTGTATTGTTTTTTTTAATATAAAGTAAATTAATTTTGTCCTCTCCATATTTCTCAATTAATTTTTGATAAA
>CAYOSD010000078.1:0-1523 GCA_964406565.1 uncultured Candidatus Saccharibacteria bacterium
ACTCGCCGAACTTAAAAGAGGTCTGATGCAGGATCTTTTGAGCGGGAGGGTGAGAACTGTAGTATGAAAAAGATGGTTAAGTACACAAAAGAAATGCATCAATATCTGGCAGAGCGGTTGTTGCGGGAAGTATTTGGGGCGACCGAATGGGCAAAAGAAGAGGTGGGTGCTATTGACGAATTGTTAGAGGAGGCGAAAAATAAATTATCAGACGATCAAATTAAACTCGTGGAAAACCGCGTGTTGCGTATGAATAACGAATACGGAGAATGGCAGTTGGAAACATTGCGGAAACAACATTGGGATGAATTGGAAGGCGATGATGAAAATTATGATTATGGCAATGATGATTTTATTAAATTTGACATTGATTATAACCAGAAATTTTATGAAATTTGGAAATCGGCCGTAGTGAAATGGCAAACCGTTAAATTAAAATACGATTCAAGCACATCCGGCGTAGCCGAACGGTTAGTTGATCCATATAAATCAAGCGCGCCTTACGGCAAAGGTTATTGCCATAAGCGCAAAGAGGTGAGAAAATTTCGGTTTGATCGGATTATAGACATTGAAATGACGGATAAAAAATTTGTAAAACCAAAAAGTTGAAAAAAACTAAACTAATTTTAACAAATATGAAACAAGAAATTATTAAATCGTTAACTAAAAATTTTGAATCTTATGTCAACAAAACAGAAAATGGGATAGAATTTTGGTTTGCCAGAGATTTGCAGCAATTACTCGGCTATGCCAAATGGGATAATTTTTTAAATGTTGTCTCCAAGGCGAAAACAGCTTGTGAATTATCCAACGGGAAAGTTTCCGATCATTTTGCCGATATCGGGAAAACGATAAAAATGCCTAAAAATGCGGAAAAAATCGTGTCCGACATAATGTTAACCAGATATGCCTGCTATTTAATCGCCCAAAACGGCGATTCGTCAAAAGAAGAAATTGCCTTTGCGCAGACTTATTTCGCGGTACAAACCAGAAAATTTGAAATAATTGAGAAAAAGCTTCAAGAATTTAAAAGACTGCAAGCCAGACAAAAATTGACTGAAACAGAAAAAACATTGTCTGGCGTTATTTTTCAACAAACTGGCAGCGATAAAAATTTTGGGTTAATCAGAAGTAAAGGCGATAAAGCTTTATTTGGTTATACCACGCAAGAAATGAAAAATCGTTTAGCCGTGCCGGACAATCGAGCTTTAGCCGACTTCCAGCCGACGCTTATTTTAAAAGCCAAAGATTTTGCAACGGAAATTACAATTTTTAATACCAAAGAAAAAGGATTAAACACCGAACAGCATATTTCCGAGGAGCATATCACGAATAATAGAAGCGTTAGAAAAACGCTAATTGAAAGAGGGATTTATCCGGAAAAGTTGCCGGCTGAAGAAGATATTAAAAAAGTTGGCAGAAAGATAAAATCTGAAGAAAAGAAAAGTTTAAAAAATTTGGATAAAGATAAATTATAAATAGTTTATGAAATTCAACGAACAATACACAGTAGAAAATTATGT
>CAYOSD010000079.1:0-1500 GCA_964406565.1 uncultured Candidatus Saccharibacteria bacterium
CTCTTCTTTAAAGAGCCGCCTCTATAATTCTTTAATGCTTGAAGGGTGAGGGATGACTCTTAGAACTCGCCGTGTCATATTTTACGGACTTTTTTTTATTTTTTTCCCCATAAGTATCGGGGTGATTTTTTATTCTCAAGGCTGGCGATTTGATTTTGAAAATTTCAACGTGAAAAAAACCGGCGCCATATACATCGAAACAATACCGAAAAACGTTGCTATAAAATTAAACAATAAGCCAATCCCCGACCAATCCGGACTTATTAAAAGCGGCACATTGATTCCCGACCTTTTACCGAAAAATTATAAAATAGAAATTCAAAAAGACGACTATTGGACATACCGCAAAAATATCAAAGTCGAACCAACAATGGTTTCCGAATTGATTGACACTGTTTTAATCCCACAAAAATTTGAAAAAATTACCGCAATTGAAAAATTGAAAGGAAGCGAAATTATCGCCTTAAATGCCAAAAGGATTATCATTAAAAATCCGCAAAATAAGATTTTTTATCTTTATAAATTCAACGAATTAACCACAGCATTCAATATTAACGCTTCTTTTAATAATTTATTAAAAAAATCAGAAACGATTGAAAATGCCGCGCTCCATCCGTTCAATGATGACCGCCTGCTTATAAAAAGTATGAATGGACTTTATATTTTTGATACAAGAAAGCTTCAAATTGAAACTGTTTTTCAAAACGATAAAAACAATAGAATTTTGGCGTGGTTTGCCAATAATTCAAGTATTTACATCGTAAAATCCAAAGATTATGCGGTTTTTTCTTATAATTTAATAACCAAAACCGAGAATGAACTGGTGAAGCTACCGGAAAATTTATCAACAATTATTGAAATAAAAACATCTGACTCCGGTTCCGAAATCGGCTTTTTGGGAAAATCCGGCGCTTTATCGCTGTTTAACGTTAAAGATAAAAAATTCCAACAAATCGCTGATGACGCGGAAAAATTTTCTTTTTCGCCGGATAACAAAAAAATGTTTTTTATCAATAATAACGACAAAATAATCGTCTACTTTATCGAAGATTGGTATAAAAACGTCAAAAAGAAAACGGGAGATATTGTAAATTTCAGTTTAAAAAACGAGGGGTTGATTAAAAACGCTTATTGGCACAAAGATTCTTATCATTTATTCGTTAAATACGTAGGCGAAAACGAAAACACATATGTCGATTTTATAGAAATAGATGACCGCTTGCCATTAAACCAATATCCCATTATTGCCAAATCTAAAAGTAATTATTATAACGCCGCAGAAAATCTTCTATATTTTATCCAAAACAAAACTCTTTATAAAATTGAAATGAAATAAAAATATCTTTTTTAAATTTTTTATATATTCCCTCTTTTAATTTCATTTCTTATTTTTTCCACCAACAAATTGAAAAAATAAAGATTGTGGAAAGTCAGAAGACGCAAAGCGGTAATTTCTTTCGCCCTTAAAAGATGACTGATATAATTCCGGCGATAATTCTG